>NZ_DJUS01000053.1:0-7820 GCF_002438365.1 Pseudomonas sp. UBA6276 | reverse complement strand
GCTCTACCAACTGAGCTATTCCCGCAAATGGCGTCCCCTAGGGGACTCGAACCCCTGTTACCGCCGTGAAAGGGCGGTGTCCTAGGCCACTAGACGAAGGGGACACGCTACAACATTCACTCCCTGCCGCGCTTCGCTGTGTGCTTTACGCTGCAAGTGGCGCGCATTCTATGGATGCTTTCGAGGGTCGTCAACCCCCTGTTATAAATTTATTTAAATCAATGACTTCACTGCGCTTTGCAGGCCCTGTGGCAGGCCACTGCCAAGCGGCAATGCGCAGGAGGACCAATAAGCTTTTGACACCGTTAGTAGCACAAAGCCATAGTTGCCACAGCCCCCCATAAGCACCTCATGACTGCGATGGGGCGGGTTAGGCTACCCGTGTCAGCACAGCAGCCCTACACTTGAACTTCATTCCACATTGAGAGCTCCCCGGTGACTCCACTCATGATCACCCTGTTCATCGTAACGGGGATCGCCATCCTTATCGTCATCGGCCTGCTCAACAATATGGTCGAGAGCAACAAGCTGGCCAAGGCGCGCGACAAGCTCGAGCTCACCGACCGCCTGCGCCGCTGTGGCCGTATCGACGAGACGTTCCCCGGTCAACTGATGACCCCTGCCCTCAAGCAACTGCTCGCGCGACTGGAACTCAACATCAGCCAGCGCCTGCTGCAGCTCGACAAGCAGGACGCACCGCTCAAGGCTCGCCTGGAAGCTCTGCAGGCGGAAATCGCCAAGGGCGATGACATTGCCATCAATAACCCTCCTCTCCCGATCATGACCGAAGACCGAGCCAAGGAAGTGCGCTTCCTGCTCGAAGCCCTGCACGCCCAGGTAACCCGGGCCGGGCAGGAAGGCTTTCTCAGCACCGTCGAGACCAAACACTGGGCGAACGAAATCCGCGGCATCCTCGTGCTGCTGCACATCGAGTTCTTCAATAACCTGGGCCAGCAACTGCTTGGAGAGGGTCTGCCGGGTCGCGCCCGCCTGGCCTTCGAGCGCGGCGTGCAATACCTCAAGAGTCAACCCGACGCCGTGCTCTACCAGGAGCAACTGCAATACCTGCAGAAGATGCTCAAGCGCACCAACGCCATGGTCCTCAGTGAAATGGAGCCTACCGGAGACGAGGTCAACGAACTCACCGACGGTTTGAAAGCCGACGAGAAGGAAGACCCGTTCCAGAAGAAAGCCAACTACGACTGAAAGCGGTCGCGCTTCAGTAGCGGCTGCAGTCGGTCGATTGCAGGAAGATCGCCGCCAGTTGTTCCAGACCCTGCTGGTCGGCTTCGCTGAAGCGTGCGAGGCGTGGGCTGTCCAGGTCCAGCACACCGATCAGCTTGCCGTCCTTGAGTAGCGGGATCACCAGTTCGCTGTTCGACGCACTGTCACAGGCGATGTGGCCAGGGAACGCATGCACGTCCTCGACCCGCTGGGTCTCGCGGCTGGCTGCAGCCGCACCGCACACGCCACGACCAAACGGAATGCGCACACACGCCACCTGCCCCTGAAAGGGTCCGAGCACCAGTTCCTCATTGCGGTTGAGATAGAAACCCGCCCAGTTCAGGTCATCGACCTGATTGAACAGAAATGCGGAAAACTGCGCCGCATTGGCGACGAAATCACGCTCGTCGGCCAGCAGCGATTCCAGTTGAGCGCACAGCATACGGTAGCCTTCCAGCCCCGCGCCTGCAGCGTGCAGATCGATCATGGTTGTTGCTCCAACAGTTTGAGACCCACCCAGTAGCGGGCGAATTGGTAGGCGCAGCGGCCATTGCGGTTGCCGCGGCCAGTGGCCCAGCGCACGGCGAGGATATCCAGTTGCTCGTCACGGGACCATTGCAGGCCGCTGTCACGGGCGAGCTCGCCGATCCAGTGTTCCACCACGCGCAGGAAATGCTCCTGGGTGAAGGGATAGAACGACAGCCACAGACCGAACCGGTCCGACAGGGCGATCTTGTCTTCGACCGCTTCGCTGGGGTGCAACTCGCCGTCGACCCGGGACCAGTTCTCGTTGTCGCTCTGATGTTCGGGAACCAGGTGCCGGCGGTTGGACGTGGCGTACAGCAACACGTTGTCCGGCGCCTGCTCCAGCGAACCGTCAAGCACGCTCTTGAGCACTCGATAATCGCCCTCGCCCGCCTCGAACGACAGGTCATCGCAAAACAGCACGAAGCGCTGCGGCAGCTTCTGCAACTGCTCGACCACCCGCGGCAGATCGGCCAGGTGGTCACGCTCGATCTCGATCAGGCGTAAGCCCACGGCGGCATGCTCGGCAAGCAACGCCCGCACCAGCGACGACTTGCCCGTGCCGCGCGACCCCCACAGCAGCGCATGGTTGGCTGGATGGCCGTCGAGGAACTGCTGCGTGTTGCGTGCCAGCTGCTGGCGCTGTTGATCGACCCCGATCAGATCGCTCAGGCGCATGTCCAGGCTGACCTCCAGCGGCAGCAGATAGCCGCTGCGGCCCTCGCGCTGCCAGCGCGCAGCCAGGCACTGGTGCCAGTCGATTTCAGGGCGCAGCGCAGGCAGCAGCGGCTCGAGCCGCGCCAGTACGGATTCGGCGCGCTCAAGAAAGGCATTCAAACGAGAGTCCACGACTTTTCCTCAAGGCAAGTTGCGTGTAAAAGGTTCGGCAAGGGGACATGCCGTCGCACACTACGGCGCACAGACATGGTCCATGCTTTGGCCCTGCGCACGGAATGGAAATTGGCCCAGTATCCATGGATATAAAATTCACCCAGCGGCTGTCCTATAAACAAGCCCGCTTGACGGTACTGGTCGGCTTCATTCTGGGGGCTTTGCTCAGCGTTATCCAGATCGGCATCGATTATGCCATCGTCGATCAAACCATCGATCGGCAAATGCGTTCACTGCTGGAAATCAGCCACAACCCCGCCTCGCGCATCGCCTACAACATCGACGCCGAGCTGGCCAAGGAACTGACCCTGGGCCTGTTGCAATCGGAGTCGATCACCGCTGCACGGCTGACGGACAACAATGGCAACATCCTGGCCAGCGTGCAGCGGCCACGCCTGGAAAGCAGCTACCGCTTCATCAGCGACATCCTCTTCAATGCCCAACGCCAGTACGAAGACCCGCTGTTCCTCTCGCACATGCCCGACGACCGCCTCGGCACGCTGCAGTTGACCGTCGACACCTTCGCCATCGGCAACCGCTTCCTGCGCCGTGCCGAAATTACCTTGGCCAGCGGCTTCCTGCGCACGGCGCTGCTCACCGCCCTGCTCCTGGGCTTTTTCTACGTGATGTTGACCAAGCCGCTGAACCGGGTCATCCGCGCGTTGAGCAACAGCGATCCGCACCAACCCAAACCGGCGCGCCTGGACTATCCCCCGGGCCACGAACATGACGAGATCGGCGTGCTGGTAAAGGTCGCCAACCAGCAGTTCATCAGCATGGCCACGGAAATCCAGCAGCGGCGCAGCGCCGAGAACCGCCTGACCGAGTACCTGGGCGAGCTGGAAAACATCGTTTCGGCACGCACCACCGAGCTCAAGGCCAGCAATACCCGCCTAAGCATGTCCAACGAGGAGCTGGAAAAAGCGCGCCGTACGGCCTTGGACATGGCCCAGGCGCGCGCCTCGTTTCTGGCCAACATGAGCCACGAGATTCGCACCCCGCTCAACGGCTTGCTGGGCATGATCGCCCTGTCGCTGGACAGCCCGCTCAATGCCGAACAGCGGCAGCAACTCTCCATCGCGCACGACTCGGGCAAGGTACTGGTCGAGTTGCTCAACGATATCCTCGACCTGTCCAAGTTTGACGCCGGGCAGCTGGAGCTCGAGCGCATCCCTTTCGACCTCGGCGCGCTGATCGAAGACACGGCCAACCTGCTGTCGCAGAACGCGGCGCCCAGTGTCGAGTTGACCTGCCTGATCGACCCGCATTTTCCGGCACTGGTCCTGGGCGACCCGACCCGAGTGCGACAGATCGTCAGCAACCTGCTGTCCAACGCGCTGAAATTCACCCGCTTCGGCCGGGTCGACGTGCGCCTCTATACCCGGCCAGGTGGGGTGCGCATCGAAGTCAGCGACACCGGCATCGGCATCGCCCAGGAAGCCCAGGTCAAGATCTTCCAGCCCTTCACCCAGGCCGGCGCCGGCATCACCCGCCAGTTCGGCGGCACCGGCCTGGGCCTGGCCCTGACCAACAACCTCTGCGAGGCCATGAAGGGCCGCTTGAGCATCAGCTCCGAAGCCGGATTCGGCAGCCAGTTCTACGCCGACCTGCCGCTGGTTGCGCACAGTCCAGCCCAGGTGCCACCGCTGCTGCGTGGCCAGGTGGTGTTGGTCGGGCATGCAGGCAGCGGTCTGGCGGAGCTGTTGCTGGACGTGCTGCCATTGTGGGGCATCGATTACCAGCGCTACGACCTGGGCGCGGACCTCTCCGGCATCGCGCCGGACCTGGTGATCACCGATAACCTGGACTGCCTGTTCAGTTTGCGCCCAGGCATTCAGGCGCCGATTCTGCTGGTCACCGCCTATGGCAACTTCCTGCCGACCGAGCAGGCCAACGCGCTGATGCCGCTGCAGCAGCAAGCCCGACCGCTGGCACGCAACGCGTTGTATCAGGCCTTGCGTCGCAGCCTGGTGGGTGATGAGCCGACGACGCTCGACAACCTCGCCAACCGGCGTAGCGCGCAGCGTCGCGCGCGTATTCTTCTGGTGGAAGACAACCCGGTGAACCAGCTGGTGGCCAAGGGCATGCTGAGCAAGCTGGGGTGCGAAGTCACCGTGGCCGCCCATGGCGGCGAAGCACTGAGCGAGCTGGAAAAGCGCGAGTTCGACCTGGTGCTGATGGACTGCAACATGCCCGTCATGGACGGCTACGAAGCCAGCCGGCAGATCCGTCGAAGCGGCCGCTGGCCACAGTTGCCGATCGTGGCGCTGACCGCCAACGCCATGCCAGAAGAGCGCGAACGTTGTCGCGCCGCCGGCATGAGCGACTACCTGGCCAAGCCGTTTCGCCGTGAAGAGCTGGTGATGCTGATCGACCAATGGGTGCCCGAATAGCCAGGCACCCAACCTGCTTCAGCCCAGCGCCTGCTCGATCTCCTGCGCCAGGTCAGCGGGCTTGGTCAAAGGCGCGAAGCGTTTGACGCTGCCGTCAGGCGCCACCAGGAACTTGGTGAAATTCCATTTCACCTTTTCCGAACCGAACAGCCCGGGCGCGCTTTTCTTCAGATGAGCGAACAGCGGATGGGTCAGCTCGCCGTTGACGTCGATCTTGCGGAACATCGGAAAGGTGACGCCGAAGTTCTTCTCGCAGAACTGCACGATGTCCAGCGTATCGCCGGGCTCCTGATTGCCGAACTGGTTGCAGGGGAAGCCCATCACCACCAGCCCCTGCTTGCGATAGGTCTGCCACAGCTCCTCCAACCCCTTGTACTGCGGGGTGAAACCACACTGGCTGGCGGTATTGACCACCAGCAGCACCTTGCCGGCGAAATCGCCGACCGTCTTGTGCTGGCCGTCCAGGGTGATGCATGGGATGGAGAGAAGATCTTTGCTCATGGTCGCTTTCTTGTCAGGGGTCATGCAGGCTGTTCGGCCCGCGGCTGGAAATCCAGGCACACCGAATTGATGCAGTAGCGCAGGCCAGTCGGCGCCGGCCCATCGGGGAACACATGACCCAGGTGCGACTCGCACGTGGCGCACTTGACCTCGGTACGGATCATGCCGTGGCTGGTGTCACGGATCTCGACCATCGCCTGCTCGCCGATCGGCGCGTAGAAGCTTGGCCAACCGCAGCCGGAATCGAACTTGGTGCGCGAATCGAACAGGGGCTCATTGCAACCCACGCAGATGAAGATTCCGTCACCTTTGAAATCGTTGTACTTGCCCGTGAACGGCCGCTCGGTCGCACTCAGCCGGCAGACGTTGTACTGCTCGGGGTCGAGCATTTCCTTCCATTCTTGTTCGGTTCGCGTGAGCTTGGCCATCGGTACACCTCGGCGGTTCAAAAAGCCCGATCTGTGTCTTTTGCAACGATCGGGCGGCACGTATGATTGCGCCTTTGGACAGCAGTCTGTCACCCGCGTTTCAGCGATTCAATTTTTTCATCTTCAGGGCCGGCGCGGGCCTTGTCATCTTTCGGGACCTCACCATGCAGTTCAGCAAATCGAACAAGCTCGCCAACGTCTGCTATGACATTCGCGGGCCGGTGCTCAAGCACGCCAAGCGCCTGGAAGAGGAAGGCCACCGCATCCTCAAGCTGAACATCGGCAACCCGGCGCCGTTCGGTTTCGAGGCGCCGGTCGAGATCCTCCAGGATGTCATCCGCAACCTGCCCACCGCCCAGGGCTACAGCGATTCCAAGGGGCTGTTCAGCGCGCGCAAGGCCGTCATGCAGTACTACCAGCAGAAGCAGGTGGAAGGCGTCGGCATCGAAGACATCTACCTGGGCAACGGTGTGTCCGAGCTGATCGTGATGTCGCTGCAGGCCCTGCTCAACAACGGTGACGAGGTCCTCATCCCAGCGCCCGACTATCCGCTGTGGACGGCTTCGGTGAGCCTGGCCGGCGGTCACGCCGTGCACTACCTGTGCGACGAGCAGGCCAACTGGTGGCCAGACCTGGACGACATCAAATCCAAGATCACCCCCAACACCAAGGCCATGGTGATCATCAACCCGAACAACCCGACCGGCGCCGTGTACTCTAGGGAAGTGCTGCTGGGCATGCTGGAAATCGCCCGCCAGCACAATCTGGTGGTGTTCTCCGACGAGATCTACGACAAGATCCTCTATGACGATGCCGTACACATCTGCACCGCGTCGCTGGCGCCGGACCTGCTCTGCCTGACCTTCAACGGCCTGTCCAAGTCCTACCGCGTGGCCGGTTTCCGTTCCGGCTGGATTGCCATTTCAGGGCCCAAGCACAACGCCCAGAGCTACATCGAAGGCATCGACATCCTGGCCAACATGCGTCTGTGCGCCAACGTGCCGAGCCAGCACGCGATCCAGACGGCTTTGGGCGGCTACCAGAGCATCAACGACCTGGTCCTGCCCAACGGTCGCCTGCTGGAACAGCGCAACCGCACCTGGGAATTGCTCAACGATATTCCCGGTGTCAGCTGCGTCAAACCCATGGGCGCGCTGTACGCGTTCCCGCGCATCGACCCCAAGGTCTGCCCGATCCACAACGACGAGAAGTTCGTGCTCGACCTGCTGCTGTCGGAGAAGCTGCTGGTGGTCCAGGGCACCGCGTTCAACTGGCCCAACCCGGACCATTTCCGCGTGGTGACGCTGCCGCGAGTCGATGATCTGGAGCAGGCCATCGGTCGCATCGGCCGCTTCCTCAAGAATTATCGCCAGTAAAAACCGAACGTATTCAAGTGTCCGTCTGCATATACACAGTTTGAAATAGTCCCCCGGTTGAATCGACCGGGCGCGCACCTTATATAGCGCATACGCAACACTTTTATCCGTCAGGAGAACGTTACAACCATGATGCGCATCTTGCTGTTTCTGGCCACTAACCTTGCGGTGGTGCTGATTGCCAGCATTACCCTGAGCCTGTTTGGCTTCAATGGGTTCATGGCGGCCAACGGGGTGGATCTGAACCTCAATCAGCTGCTGATCTTCTGCGCCGTGTTCGGCTTCGCCGGTTCGCTGTTTTCGCTGTTCATCTCCAAGTGGATGGCGAAGATGAGCACCGGTACGCAGATCATCACCCAACCGCGCACCCGTCACGAACAATGGCTGCTGCAGACCGTCGAGGAGCTGTCGCGCGAAGCGGGCATCAAGATGCCCGAGGTCGGCATCTTCCCGGCGTACGAGGCCAACGCCTTCGCCACCGG
>NZ_DJUS01000054.1:0-5403 GCF_002438365.1 Pseudomonas sp. UBA6276 | reverse complement strand
GGCGAGAGCCTCTACTCGGCGCACAACCTGGGTCTGCTGACCCACGTCTACGCCGGCCTGCGTGCACATAAGCTGTTCAACCGCAACGTCGAGTACATCGTCCAGGACGGGCAGATCCTGCTGGTCGACGAGCACACCGGTCGTACCATGCCGGGCCGTCGCCTGTCCGAAGGCCTGCATCAGGCTATCGAGGCCAAGGAAAACCTGAACATCCAGGCCGAGAGCCAGACCCTCGCCTCGACCACGTTCCAGAACTACTTCCGCCTGTACAACAAGCTCTCGGGCATGACCGGTACGGCCGACACCGAAGCGTTCGAGTTCGCCCAGATCTACCAGCTCGACGTGATGGTGATCCCGCCGAACAAGCCGCTGGCGCGCAAGGACTTCAACGACCTGGTCTATCTGACTGCGGACGAGAAGTACGCCGCCATCGTTACTGACATCAAGGAAAGTATGGCCCAGGGCCGTCCGGTGCTGGTCGGTACTGCAACCATCGAAACCTCCGAGCACATGTCGCGCCTGCTCAACCAGGAAGGCATCGAGCACAAGGTGCTCAACGCCAAGTTCCACGAGAAGGAAGCGGAGATCATCGCCCAGGCCGGTCGTCCCGGCGCACTGACCATCGCCACCAACATGGCCGGTCGCGGTACCGACATCCTGCTGGGCGGCAACTGGGAAGTCGAAGTCGCTTCCCTGGAAAACCCGAGCGTAGAGCAGATCGCACAGATCAAGGCCGACTGGCAGAAGCGTCATCAGCAGGTGCTCGAATCCGGTGGTCTGCACGTGATTGCTTCCGAGCGTCACGAGTCGCGCCGTATAGACAATCAGCTGCGTGGCCGTGCCGGTCGTCAGGGTGACGCCGGTTCCAGCCGCTTCTACCTGTCGCTGGAAGACAGCCTGATGCGCATCTTCGCCTCCGACCGGGTGAAGAACTTCATGAAGGCGCTGGGCATGCAGTCCGGCGAAGCCATCGAGCATCGCATGGTCACCAATGCGATCGAAAAGGCCCAGCGCAAGGTCGAAGGCCGCAACTTCGACATCCGCAAGCAATTGCTGGAGTTCGACGACGTCGCCAACGAGCAGCGCAAGGTCATCTACCACATGCGCAACAGCCTGCTGGCGTCCGACAACGTCGGTGACACCATTGCCGACTTCCGTCAAGAAGTCCTTGGTCAGCTGTTCTCCCAGCACATTCCGCCACAGTCGCTGCCCGAGCAGTGGGATGTTCCAGGCTTGGAATCGGCCTTGCAGACCGATTTCGGCGTGAGCCTGCCGATCCAGCAGTGGCTGGATGCGGACGACAAGCTGTACGAAGAGACCCTGCGCGAGAAGGTCATGGTCGAGTTGCTGGCGGCCTACACCGAGAAGGAAGATCAGGCCAGCGCCGATGCCCTGCGCACCTTCGAGAAGCAGATCCTGCTGCGCGTGCTCGACGACCTGTGGAAAGATCACCTGTCGACCATGGACCACCTGCGTCACGGTATTCATCTGCGCGGCTACGCCCAGAAGAACCCGAAGCAGGAGTACAAGCGCGAGTCGTTCAGCCTGTTCCAGGAGCTGCTCGATTCGATCAAGCGCGACACCATCCGTGTGCTGTCGCATGTGCAGGTGCGCCGCGAAGATCCGGTCGAGGAAGAAGCGCGTCTGCGTCGCGATGCCGAGGAATTGGCGGCGCGCATGCAGTTCGAACACGCTCCGGCGCCTGGCCTGGATCAGCCTGAAGTGTTGGCCGAAGACGCCGAAGTCGTTGCCGCCACCGTGTCGGAGCCAGTGCGCAATGACCAGAAGCTGGGCCGCAACGAGCTTTGCTGGTGCGGTTCGGGCAAGAAATTCAAGCATTGCCACGGCAAGATCGACTGATCGCGTTTCGACAGGCTTTGCAGCAACATCACGCCGCGACTGACGCTGGTTCCCAGGATGGGTGCCCGCGTACGGATCGCGGCGTTCGTCCCTCTACTGGCGGCGTCGACGATACGCCGCAGATTCCTCAAAGGAGTGCTCACATGGCTGTTGGTCTTGGTCCCTTGCCCACGCTGCATCCGGTTCCGGGTTTCGAGCTGGGCATCTCCAGCGCCGGTATCAAACGCCCCGGACGCAAGGACGTTGTGGTCATGCGTTGCGCCGAGGGTTCCAGCGTCGCCGGCGTGTTCACCCTGAATGCGTTCTGCGCGGCACCGGTCATTGTGTCCAAGCAGCGCGTGGGTGGCCCCGTGCGTTATCTGTTGACCAATACCGGCAACGCCAACGCCGGGACCGGCGAGCCGGGTCTGGCCGCGGCCGAGCGCACCACGGCGCGTCTGGCCGAACTGGCGGGCGTGGACGCCAGCGCCGTGCTGCCGTTCTCCACCGGCGTGATCGGCGAGCCACTGCCCGTCGAGAAGATCGAAGGGGCCTTGCAGGCCGCGCTCGATGATCTGTCGATCGACAACTGGGCGGCTGCGGCCACCGGCATCATGACCACGGACACTCTGCCCAAGGGCGCCAGTCGCCAGTTCCAGCACGAGGGCGTCACCGTCACCGTGACTGGTATCAGCAAAGGCGCCGGCATGATCCGCCCGAACATGGCGACCATGCTGGGCTACATCGCCACCGACGCCAAGGTCGCGCCGGGTGTGCTGCAGGATCTGCTGCGCGACGGTGCCAACAAGTCGTTCAACCGCATCACCATCGACGGCGACACCTCGACCAACGACTGCTGCATGCTGGTCGCCACCGGGCAGGCGGCCTTGCCGGAAATCAGCGAGGCCAGCGGGCCGCTGTTCGCAGCGCTCAAGCAGGCGGTTCTCGAGGTGTTCATGGAAGTGGCCCAGGCCATCGTGCGCGACGGCGAGGGGGCGACCAAGTTCGTCACGGTCCAGGTCAACGGCGGCGGCAACCACCAGGAGTGTCTGGACGTGGCCTACACAGTGGCCCACTCGCCGCTGATCAAGACGGCGCTGTTCGCTTCCGATCCGAACTGGGGGCGCATCTTGGCCGCTGTGGGCCGTGCCGGTGTGCCGGAGCTGGATGTCAGCAAGATCGACGTGTTCTTGGGCGATGTGTGCATCGCCAGCCATGGCGCCCGTGCCGCCAGCTACACCGAAGAGCAGGGCTCGGCGGTGATGGCGCAGGAAGAGATCGGCATTCGGATCGAGCTGGGTCGCGGCGAGTGCAGCGAGACCATCTGGACCACCGACCTGTCCCACGAGTACGTGAAGATCAACGCCGAATACCGCACCTGACTGGCGCGCCCGGCTGCGCCTTGCAGGGGTATCCGGGCACTGGCAGTTCAGCGCGGTCTGGAGATCGAGTGAAACGAATACATGTAGCCGCCGCGGTGATCCGTGGCGCGGATCAGCGCATTCTGATTGCCCGCCGCGGCGATACCCAGCACCAGGGCGGTCTGTGGGAGTTTCCCGGTGGCAAGGTCGAGCCCGGCGAGACGGTGCAGGCGGCGCTGGCCCGCGAGTTGCGCGAGGAGTTGGGGATCGAGGTCAGCCTGGCGCGGCCGTTGATCAAGGTGCATCACGACTACGCCGACAAGCAGGTCCTGCTGGATGTCTGGGAAGTCACCGCGTTCACAGGTGAACCCCATGGCGTCGAAGGCCAGCCGTTGGCATGGGTCAAGGCGCGTGAGCTGCCGGGCTACGCGTTTCCCGAGGCCAATCGGCCGATCGTGGCGGCGGCCAGTCTGCCGGGCGAATACTTGATCACCCCGGACGGGCTGGACAACTCGACCCTGCTGCGCGGCATGCAGAAGGCGATCGCCGGTGGCATCAAGCTGCTGCAACTGCGCGCACCCAATGGCTACGATCCGCAGTACCGCGACCTGGCGGTGGATGCGGTCGGGTTGTGTGCAGGCAAGGCCCAGTTGATGCTCAAGGGGCCATTGGAGTGGCTGGGCGATTTTCCTTCGGCCGGGTGGCACCTGACCTCGGCGCAGCTGCGCAAATACGCCAGCAAAGGTCGACCGTTTCCCGCCGAGCGTTGGCTGGCCGCGTCCTGTCACGATGCCGAAGAGCTGGCGTTGGCGCAGCAGATGGGTGTTGATTTCGTCACCCTGTCGCCCGTGCAACCGACCCTGACCCATCCCGATGCGCAGCCATTGGGCTGGGATCAGGCGCGTGGTTTGATCGGGGGCTTCAACCAGCCGGTGTTCCTGCTGGGCGGGCTGGGGCCGCAGGATCAGGCGAAAGCCTGGGAGATCGGTGCCCAAGGTGTCGCAGGCATCCGCGCCTTCTGGCCCTCTCCCTGACAACCGCTCCGCGCACCCCCTCTAGCAGCGGCGCAAGCCGCGTCAGCGGTCACTCGATTTGGCTGGCTGCCAGAGAATCTCGGGAATACTTTCACGCCGGGCGATGATCCGCGCAGCCACGAACAGCAGATCGGACATCCGGTTGATGTACGCCAGGCTCACTGCCGACAACGGCTCCACCGCGTTGAGCTGCTGACAGCGGCGCTCGGCTGTACGCGCCAGGCTGCGGCATACGTGGGCCTGGGCAATCAGCAACGAGCCTCCCGGCAGAATGAAGTTTTCTAGCGGGCCCAGCTCGTCGTTCCAGGTATCGATGGCAGCCTCCAAGCGGTCTACCTCCGCTGCATCCAGCGCCTGGTATGCAGGCATGGCCAACTCCCCACCCAGATCGAACAGCCGATGCTGACAGGGCGCGAGCACTTTGCTGACCTCGTTCAGCCGCGAGTCGTCGGCCAGCCCGGCCAGCAGCACGCCCAGCTGGCTGTTCAGGCTGTCGACTTCGCCGATGGCCTCCACGCGGGGATGGTCCTTGGGCACCCGACGGCCGTCGCCGAGCCCGGTTTCACCTTGGTCTCCGGTGCGCGTGTAAATCTTCGACAGGCGAAAGCTCATGTTCATATCTCCGTGGTGGTGAGGGGCAGCGGATTGCCAGCCAATGGCAGGCGCAGCGTGAAGCAGGTGCCCTGGCCGGGGCTGGATTGCACTTCCATCTGGCCCTTGTGGTTGTTGGTGATGATGAAGTACGACACCGACAGGCCCAGCCCGGTGCCCTGGCCGATCTCCTTGGTGGTGAAGAACGGTTCGNNTTCGAAGATGCGCTTGCGCACGCTCTCGGGCATCCCCACACCGTTGTCCTCGACCTGGATTTCAGCCCATGGCGGGTTCAGTCGCGTGCGCAGGGTGATGCGTCCCGGTTCCTGTTCGTCGCTGCGCTGATGAATGGCCTGGGCGGCATTCTTCAGCAGGTTGAGCAGCACCTGCTCCAGTTCGTTGGCCGTGCCGGGCACCGGGCCCAGTGCCGGGTCGAACTGGCGCACGATGTTCTGCCCCTTGAAGTCGAAACCGATCGCCAGGTCGAAGTCGTTGCCGGCGATTTCCACGGCTTGATCGATCAGCGCCGGCAGCTCGCAGGGCGCCATTTCCCGGGTGCTGCGGCGGCTGAAGCTGAG
>NZ_DJUS01000051.1:387-41507 GCF_002438365.1 Pseudomonas sp. UBA6276 | reverse complement strand
CGGGCATACATCAGCACGCCGTTGGCGAGCGCCCGAGGTTGCGATCCGCTCGCCTGATGCGCCTGGTTGAACAACGGTCTAACCTCTGGATGACCGTCCAGCATGATGGTGTAGAAATGGGTCGCCAATGCCTCACCCCCCGTTTCCAGGAGCGGGATGGTTGCCTTGATGATGTCGCGCTGAGCTTGAGTGAGCATGTGAACTCCGGATGCCGATTAGTGATATCGTCAAAGCAACCGTCATGCCATCAAAAAAACCCAACGAAATCAGGCTACGGCTGGTTTCTGAGAGTCGTTTCGACTCGGTTAAAAAGACTCAAATATGAAAGATAAGGTCATTTCGACTCAGTCATCACGCGCGCTCCGGGCGCTTCTACCCCTGCTGGGTGACCTCACGGCCGAGATCAGCGCAGAACACCGTTACCAGCGTGTGCTCGATGCGCTACGGCAGCTGGTGCCGACCGATGCCGTCGCCATCCTGCGTCTTGAAGATCACGTGCTGATACCCGAAGCCGCCCATGGACTGGCGGTCGATGCCATGGCCCGACGGTACCCGGTGGACAGCCACCCGCGCTTGAAAGCGATCATCGAGGCACCGGGCGCGATACTCTTTCCGCCCGACTGTCCTTATCCAGACCCCTACGACGGCCTTATCGGCGCCAGCACGTTGCCGGTGCACGACTGCATGGGCTGCGCCCTGCGCATCAACGAAAAGATCTGGGGTGTCCTGACCCTGGACGCGTTGAAGGTGGGTCAATTCTCCGCAGACGATCTGCAGACAGTGGAAACGTTCGCGCGCCTGGCTGCCGCCACCGTGGTGGCCGCCGGGCATTTCGACCAATTGATGCGCGCCCTCGAGGGTGAACGCAAGCGCGCCGATGCCTACCGACTGGCTCACCAGGGCGGGCCTCAGCGGATGATCGGCACCAGCGAGGCATTCAAACAGTTGCTGGGGGAAATCGACCTGGTGGCACCCAGTGAACTGACCGTTCTCATTACCGGTGAAACGGGGGTCGGCAAAGAGCTAGTGGCGCGTCGGCTCCACAGCCACTCTCACCGCGCCGACAAGCCGATGATCAGCGTCAACTGCGCCGCCTTGCCTGAACACCTTGTCGAAAGCGAACTGTTCGGGCACGTCAAAGGCGCGTTTTCAGGCGCCGTCGAGAATCGCCTGGGCAAATTCGAGATGGCCAGTGGGGGCACACTGTTCCTCGACGAGATCGGCGAGCTGCCGCTGTCGGTGCAGGCCAAGCTGCTCCGGGTGCTGCAAGGCGGTGATGTACAGCGCGTAGGGTCCGACCGTTCCCATGTGGTCGATATCCGGCTGCTGGCCGCGAGCAACCGAGACCTGGCTGAAGAAGTTCGGACCGGCCGCTTTCGCGCCGACCTCTATCATCGCCTGACCGTGTATCCGCTGCGCGTGCCGCCGCTGCGAGAGCGCAAGGAGGACATTCTTCTGCTGGCAGGCGCGTTCGCCGAAGAAAACCGGTACCGCATGGCACTGCCCCCGGTCAGGTTCGCCGCCCCCGCCAAACAGGCGCTCGGTCACTACGTGTGGCCCGGCAATGTTCGCGAGTTGGAACACCAGATCGCCAGGGCCGTGCTGAAGGCGAAAAAGCGGGTTTCAGGTTCAGCCCGTAAAGACATGCTCGTCCTGATGGCAGACGACTTCGACCTGCCGGCGGCGAAAACAGTGGAAGCAGAACTCCCTGAGTCGCCTGACCCCACTCGGTCTACGCCTGTCGACTACAAGGCCGCCGTGGATGATTACAAAAGAGAGCTTCTGGAAAGCGCATTGATCCAGCATCGAGGCAATGTCACTGCCGCCGCCAGGAGCCTTGGCCTGGATCGAGCCAATCTGGCAAGGCTTGCAGCACGGCTGGGTGTCAGCGTTCAGCGTGTGTAGGAACAAGCTTCAACCCATGCTCATTGCTGAGCATCGATCGAGCTATCGCGAACTCATGCTACTGCTGTGCAATAACTGAACTTGACAGGACTTCCTCGTCAAATCAAAGATTTAGTAAAAATCGAGAACCGATTCTGGAGCCTGGAGAAACAACTCGATGCAAAACAAAAAAACGAATCGCCGACTCGTACCCTATAAACACCAGCGCAGCAAAAAATTCAGCAGCCTTCATCAATAGTAACGGCGCCCCAGGCTCAAAACCGGATCGCCCTCATTGCTCGTTATGGTTGATCAGATAATGTCGCCCTTTCAAAAAAGCGTATTCCTTATAGCTGTCATGGCGCTGATCTGGGGCGCTGGCTTGCCGGTTTCAAAGATTGGTGTTCAGGCCTTGGGCGCTTGGCCATTCCGGTTGGCATGCGCTTTTATCAGTGTTCTTTTCCTCTACGCCGTATTTTGGAAACCTGTGAATGCCCTCAGCACCACCTTAGACGCCATGCTTTATCTAAAGCTTTTCATTATCGCAGCTCCAAATGTTTTTCTCGTTCCGGTTTTAAACAATATAGCATTGGAGCACCTAAGCATTTCCGACTCCACTTCCCTAATCTATACAATGCCTTGTTTTACCTCTTTTTTTGCGATGATACTCAATCGTAAACTCGATGGTTTTTCCATTGCTTCACTGACGTTCTGCTCAATAGGCATCTGGTTGATTATCGGAAAACTTGAATTTTCTTCAAGCCACTTGATCATCCTGTCAAGCGCCCTCTCCTGGTCGATCGGTTCCCTCATCGCCCAGCGATTGAAGACCGATATAGATTTTCGGGTGAAAGTATTCTGGCAGGTCACCTTCGGTTGCTTTTGCACCTTCCTGGTGTCCCCGCTATTTCTAGATTGGCCCACCGAAATCGTGGCGTTTCCTGGAAGCTTGTCGTTATCTGCTGCTGCGGCGATTCTGTTTATGGGCATCGTTGGGGGCGCGATCGTTTTTTATATCTGGTTCTACCTGATCAAACTTCAGAGCGCCGAATACGCAAGCTACGCGACTTTATTTTCACCTGTCATTTCTGTTGTGTTGGCCATGACCTATTTTGGTGAAAAACCTCCAGCCAGCACAATCATTGGCTTTGCCCTCATTCTTGCCAGTGCGTTGATCGTGAATATAGTGCGGCCTGCATGGGTTTCAAGGAGCCTCCACCCATAAAGGCTAGAAGCTGGCCACAGCAGATACCGCACTAAAATCCAAGTACAGGCACTCTCAGGCGGGTACCATCAAACACCATGGTTTAGAATTACTATCGACCAGACAGCTCCAAATGCCCGTCACAGCTCAATAGCGCGTTCCACTTATCCTCGCCTACGTCTACAGGGACCACCCACCAATTGGTCGCAGTGTCGTAAGTGGCACCTGACAGAACTTTGACGTTCTCAATGCCTTCTACAGGTGGGTGTTTTGTGAAGTAAGCCTTGACGGACTGATCAAAAAAATCTCGACCTTTGTCAGGGCAAAACATATCGCCGCTATCATCACAGCCAGCTAATGCTGCTAGCAATGCAGCACCGATGAAGATACCTTGGCGCATAGGACTCCTTTATTTTCGACCACTGAAGCTAATTTTCTGACTGCCTTCTATGACGATCAGATAGTTATTGTATCCAAATCTATCGCCCAAAAATCTAAGGAAATCCGTGAGCTTTTCCTGCATGTACGTTCGGTTGCTATGGTCTGCATCATATGCATCTGGCTTCAACGTGTAATACCCGTCAAATTGCCAGCTACCGTCAGATCCGATGTTAAGAGTACCGCTTACGTTACCACTGATGCGACCGATCAGGCCAGCAGCATAGAGGTTGAGCATGAACCGGAAAGCATTGTACTCAAACTGATCATTGATGGCGTACGTCCCAGGCCCTTTCGTTGCCACAGCATCCATAACAGGCTTGAAATCAGAGGGAACCATAGCGAGCCCAAGAGACCCAATGTTCACATAGCGGGTTTTACCACCTCCGAAAAGCCAGTAGTAAATTCCGGCAATTGGCATCAGTGGGGTACCGTAAAAATCATAATATTGACTATCAATAACTTTTTGAGAATATTTTTTGCCCGACATTATTCGAAAGTAAGCAGTTGAGTAATCAACTTCACCGGCATTTCCAGTTCCAGACACATAACCTCTGGAACTAACCAACGTTGAGAGCATGTACTTCTGACAATCAGAATGAAGGCGGAGCTGGCTTTTAAATTGCTCTTCGGTCAGTCCTACAAGACCGTCAAAACATGCCTGTAGCGCCCCCTGGCTGTCACCTTGATTCGCAGTTGCAAACAAACCTTGTCCGTTTGCGAAAACTTTTCTGATCCCACCACTTGCCAAAAACGATCGGTGTTGGTCAGGTTTGGATGGGCCTGAGGGCATAGGCACATTGCTCAGTCCGCTGGAAATCCCGGACGGTCCGTATGCGTACACGTAGCTTGCTGGTAGTTCGACTGTGTTACCCATAAAAAAATACCTTTTGAACTAAATGACTTTCGCGAATGATTTCGCTTGCATGTCGCTCAAAGGCGATAGCTCGGAGCTCAAGGCCCTCACATGATTCAGCGCTCCACACCGGGAGCACTTGATCTGGAGCTGTGTTACACCGGCCGCTCGGGCCAGTAGTTTGTTGCACTTACCGCAACGAACATCTTTCAACATCTGCAAAACCTTTTGATTTCTGCCAACTGTACAGTCAGGGCTGCACTAGGCCTGAAAGCTCTCTGTAGGCACGAATGAGGCCCTGCAGGTGGGACCTTGCATTTCTTCGGGCAAGGGTTCTTGGTCAGCATGGCTCAGCCTCCTTGGCTTTCTGCTGCTTTGGGGCAGTGTCTACACGACGAGGCGTCAGATACGGCTCAGATATCAGACCGTGGGTTACCATGTGTCGCCCAGCAATCCCCTCGAACCGGGCGGCTAAGCCATGCCCGATAATATGCCAGGAAGGAACGTGGGCTTCACACCCGCATCCATTTCCCAGCCTCACGTAGCCGGCGATATGAATAAGCGCATCACGAAAGCGGACGGCGGCCATCGTAAGGGAGGCCTGTTTATCGGCGCACTCTCCGGTCGTTGCCAGGAGCTGTGTGGGTCGCAGGAATAGATAGCCACAACCGGGCGTTGTCTAATCCCGGCATGACACGTCACCTTTCGTCCCTGGTTGTGGGTCAACGTTGGTGTTGTTGCCTGCACATGGGTTCGCTGTTCATCGTGCCGATGAGGATGTGCCCATGCTCGACCCCGACGGCGGAACACTCACCCCCTGATCGTCCACAACTGCTCGATCTGCGTCGTATAACTCTGGCTCATCATCTCCCGACGCATGCCCCAGTCCGGGTTGGTCGGCACAGCCGCTGGACGCAAAGTCCCTCTGCCCCAGCGGCCGTTGACCGCGTCGAGCACCTGCATCAGGCGTTCGGCGGTGGCCGGTTGGGCGCTGGCGAACAAGTCGTCGGTGAACTCGCCGCGCTGGCACAGGCCCAGCAGGAGTATTTCGGCCTTGCTGTAGGTGAAGCCGCTGCGAAAGATGAATTCCAGGCCCTGCACCGCTGCCTTGGTCAACAGGCGTACATCGTCGGTGGGGTACGGCAGTTGTACCACCACGCCATTGGCGTACTTGGCTTCCAGTGGGTTGAGCATGCCGGTGCGAATGCTCACACGCAGCTGCCGACACAACGAACGTTGCGCACGCAGCTTCTCCGAGGCCCGCATCACATAGCTGGCCACCGCCTCGCGGATCGGGGCGATCTCGGTCAGGCGCTTGCCGAACATCCGGCTGCAGCAGATTTCCTGCTTGGGCGGATCGGGGTCTTCAAGCGCCAGGCACGGTGTGCCGCCCAGTTCGCGGGCGGTCTTTTCGATCACCACGCTGAAGCGGCTGCGCAACAAGGCCGGATCGGCGCAGCTCAGGTCCCAGGCGGTGGCGATGTTCATGCCCTGCAGGTGTGCGCTCATCTTGCGGCCAATGCCCCAGACGTCGCTCACCGGGGTGACCTTCAACAGGCGATCACGGCGACCGGCTTCGCGCAGGTCCAGCACCCCGCCCAGCTGTTTGTGCCATTTCTTCGCGGCATGGTTGGCCAGTTTGGCCAAGGTTTTGGTGCCGGCAATTCCAACCCCTACCGGTATGCCGGTGCGCCGGTAGACCTGTTCGCGAATGTCGCGGCCCAGTGCGTCCAGGTCCTGGTGCATGCCGGTGAGGTCGGCGAACGCTTCGTCGATGCTGTAGACCTCCAGGGCCGGCACCATGGACTCGATGATGCACATCACCCGTTCGCTGATGTCGCCGTACAGCGCGTAGTTGGAAGAAAACGCCACGATACCGTGCTGGCGCAGCAGGTCCTTGATCTGGAAATACGGCGACGCCATCTTCACCAGCGCCTTGGCCTCGGCCGATCGGGCAATCACGCAGCCATCGTTGTTGGACAGCACCACGATCGGCGTCTTGGCCAGATCCGGACGAAACACCCGTTCGCAACTGGCGTAGAAGCTGTTGCAGTCGATCAGCGCGAAGACCGGTTCATTCCTTTTCATGGGCACGTACGCTGAAGGTCACCACGCCCCAGATCAACAGCTCGTCGCCTTCCATGATGTAGCGCGGCGGGTACTCGCGATTGGCCGACTTGAGGATCACCTCGCGACCGCGCTTGTGCAGACGCTTGCACATGGGTTCGCTGTTCACCGCGGCGATGACGACATGGCCATGCTCGGCCTCGATCGAGCGGTCCACGATCACCAGGTCGCCGCAGAAGATCCCCGCGCCCTGCATGCTGTCGCCCTGGATGCGCACCAGGTAGATGTGCGGTGCGCGGATCTCCAGCAGTTCATCCAGCGAAATGCGCTGCTCCATATGGTCGGCGGCGGGCGAAGGAAAACCGGCCGGGACCTTGAATGAATACAGCGGATGCGCGGTGCTGCCCGGAGCGAGCGGGCCAAGAATAGTGATCATGGGATTGCCTGGTATTGATACTGTACGAATATACAGTTAACTTTGTACGACCTTGGAGGTCAACAAGAGACCGCGACAATCTGACGGAGAACACCATGTGTGGTCGCTACTCGATGTACGAAGCGATGGACGTCTATCTGCGTGAATTGGCCCCGCGTCAGCAGGTCATCAGTTATGTCGACCCGCAGCCGCAGGTGCGCTACAACATCGCGCCGACGCAGCGGGCCATGGTGTTGCAGGGCACCGAGCAGGGCCTGTCGATCGATTCGGTGAAGTGGGGCTGGGCGCCGTTCTGGGCCCAGGGCAAGCGCCCTGCCCCGATCAACGCGCGGGTCGAGACGGTCGCGACGGGAAAGTTCTTCAAGCAGCTGTGGCCCAACGGCCGCGTGCTGATACCCGCCAACGGCTGGTATGAGTGGGTCAAGGACGCCGATGACCCGAAGAAGAAACAACCCTGGTTCATTCATCTTGCGGACGACAAGCCGATGTTCTTCGCCGCCCTCGCCCAGGTCACGTCGGGGCTTGAGCCTGGTGAAGGCGATGGTTTCGTGATCATCACCGATGCCAGCAATGAAGGCATGGTCGACATCCACGACCGCCGCCCGGTAGTGCTGGCGCCGGAGCAGGCACAGGAGTGGCTGGAAGCCGACTTGAGTGCCGAGCGCAGTATCGAGATCGCCCAGCACGAAGGCCGGCCGGTGGCCGACTTTCGATGGCACGCGGTGGGCAAGGCGGTTGGCAACGTGCGCAATCAGGGTGCCGAGCTGATTGCGCCGATCGATGAGGCGTCCTGAAGCCGTATTCGCCGCCCGCTGAACTCAGCCGATAAGGTTGACCGACGAACCGGGTTCGAGCTGTTCCGTGCCCAGCGCGTGAATCAAGGTAATCGCCTGGGTCGACAGCGCCCGCAGGTGCACGGTGATCACTTCATCGACCCGCGTCACGTCCACCCATTGTCCATGAAACTGCACGGCGAGGCTGACGTCGCCCAGGCCGTGCGGTGGCGTCGGGAACACCCGCAACCCTTCCACCGCCGGACACACGCCCAGATAATGCCGCTGCATGACGTCCAGCGCGCCGGACATCGCCGCCAGGTGCACGCCCTCGCGGACTCCGCTGTCGGACTTGGCGTCCAGATCCGTGCGCAGGCAATGCTGGTAGTACGTCCACGAAGCGTCGCTGTCGGTGTGGGCCAGCGCACCGGCGCAGACGGTTTTCGACAGGCTGGATTCGTGGAAGACGTGGCCCAGGTGATAGTCCATGGTCCGCTGCGCGATATCGCTGTCGAATGGGTAGCGCAAGCGGTCGAACAGCGCCTGCAACTGATCCTGTGACAGCAAGTAGAACAGCATCAGGGTGTCGGCCTGTTTGCTCACCTGATAATGGTCGCAGTGATCGCCCTGGGCTTCGAGCATCCAGTCCAGGCGCGGATTGTCTTCGCGCTTCCACTCGTCCGGCGCGGGCTGCAGCCTGTCGAAGCCCTCGAACTGGTCGAGTACGCCATCGGCGGTGAACGGCAGGAACATGTTGCGGCTGACATGCTCCCAGTGCGATGCCTCGTCGGGGCGCAGTGCCAGGCGCTCGACGAGGTCCTCGCGCAGGACGGTGGGCAATCGCTGTAGCACGTCCAGCGCGCGGCACAGGGTCCAGACGGCCATCAGGTTGGTGTAGGCGTTGTTGTCCAGGCCCGGTTGCTCGGCATGGGGGTAAGCGTTGTGGTACTCGTCAGGGCCGATCACACCTTCGATGACATAGCGTTGCCGAGACTCGTCATAGCGGGCCACGCTGGCCCAGTAACGCGCGACTTCGATGATCAGATCACCGATCTTGCCGGCCAGTTGCTGCTCGTCGCCGGTCGCCAGGTAGAGCGTCCAGGCGTCGTAGGCCACGGCCGAGCCGATGTGGCGCTGCAAGTGCGTGGGGTCGGGCACCCAGTGGCCGGAAAGCGGGTAGTACTGGAACGGCTGGGTCTGCTCTTCGCCGTCGTGGGCGCTGCGCCAGGGAAACATGGCACCGCCGTAGCCCAATCGGGCCGCCCGACGCCGCGCGGCCGGCAGGCGTGCGTGGCGGTAGTCGAGCAGTGAACTGGCCAGTTCCGGACGGTGGGTGGCGAACAGTGGAAAGGCGAACAATTCGTCCCAGAACACTTGGCCGAAATAGCCTTCCTGCCAGCCGCGCGCCGGAAAGCCCAGGTCACGGCCGATGCTCAACGGCGAAACCGTTTGCTGGATATGCCATCCGGCGAACTGCAGTGGATGATCCACTGCCGGATCGGCCACGCGGATACGTCCGTATTCCCAAGTGTCCTGCCATGCCTGTTGGTGGGCGGTCAGTAACGCTGCATAGGGGGCGTCGGGCAGTGCCGCCATGCTGCTGGACAGGCCATGGAATTCGTCATCGACCTGCACGATCACGCGCTTTTCCAGTACCAGCGGGCCTTGCTCGGGCCACTCCACCGTACCCTCCTGCACCAGGCGATCGTCCACCACCTGACCCTGCCACTGGCACGGCGCTACGGTCTGCACCGCCACCGCCACCTTGCGCGATGGGTCCTCCAGGGTCGCCACCACCCCTGCCCGGCCGTCGGGCAGGTGCTCCCAGCGATGGCTGCGCAGGCGTCGGCCTTCGTAGTCGCGGTCGCGCTCGATCAGGTAGTTGCCGCGGCTGTTGTCCAGCGTCGCACGCACGCGAAGGCCAGTCAGCGGTGTCTGCGCGTGCAGCTCCCAGCGCAGCACCGCCAGTTGCGCATTGGCCAGGCTGACGAAGCGGGTCTCTACCAGCTCGACCGGTGTCCCGCCCAGCAGCAACGACAACCGACGGGTCAGTACACCGCGCTGCATGTCGACGTGCTGGTGATAGCTGCGCAGGGTGTCTTCGGCAAGCTCGAACCATGGCTGCTCGTTCAGCGAAAAGGTCAGGCCAAAGGGGTCGGGCAGATTGACCAAGGCCGCAATATGGGTCGTGGTGCCGTTGACCTGGCGCGCGGCATCGTCGTACCAGCCTGCACGGTAGAGGCCGGGGTAATGCCCCTCTGGACGCGGCACGGCGCAGGCTTCGGGCGAACATGCGCGCCACGAGATCACTCCGTTGGCCAAGGTGAACAGCGCTTCGCGGCGTTGCTCGTCGTCGAGTTCGAAATGGTCGAAGGCCAGTGAGTGGGTCGCTTGATCCGTCATCGGCGTGGTCCACGGGTGTGCAGCAGGGAAACAGCGGTAACCGGCGTGGGCGTCATGCAAGGATTCCTCGAGTGTGCAGGCGTCGATAGTCATCAATGCAGACCCATGCCACCGCTCTGGGTTCGGCCTCCTGGGGGGGGCGCAGTGGTTACAGCATGTAACTCTGGTAGAACGCCAGGGTCGCCTGATTCTTGTGCTTGGCTTCGAACATGATGTCGAAGCGCTCGAGAAACTGCAGGGCGTAGCGGTTGGTCCAGTGGTTCCACATCAGTTCGCTGTGGCCATAGAGGTCACGCTTGGAGACGACCTG
The DNA here is from genome assembly GCF_002438365.1 of Pseudomonas sp. UBA6276. Classification (NCBI taxonomy): domain Bacteria; kingdom Pseudomonadati; phylum Pseudomonadota; class Gammaproteobacteria; order Pseudomonadales; family Pseudomonadaceae; genus Pseudomonas; species Pseudomonas sp. UBA6276. Next base: position 31,136 of record NZ_DJUS01000051.1, on the reverse strand, counting down.
CAGCAACGTCTCCATCTCCAGCTTCTGCTCGGCGGTGAAGCCCAGTTCCTGAAGGCGCTCCTGAGGCTGCGAGTAATGCATGACCGGCCGCACGCCCCGCCAACTGTCAATGATGCGATCCACGCGGGGATCGTCCACGGCGATGTAGTCGTTCTCGTTGATCCAGCAGTGGTGGATATCCAGCACCACCGGTGCCAGGTCGGCCAGTTGCAGGCAGTCGTCGACGCCGTAGGTTTTCTCTTCGTTCTCGAAGGTGATGCAGCGGCGCGCCACCTCCGACAAACGCGGCCAGATGGCGCGGATGCCTTCTGCACCGAGGCGACCGGCGATGTGCACGTTGCACTTGAAATCCTGGAACTGCACGCCGTAGCCCATCATGCGGATCATGTCGGCGTGGTACTCGAATTCCGCCAGGCTGTTTTCCACCACCGGGGGTTTGTCCGAGCCCAGCACGCAGAACTGACCGGGGTGGAAAGACAGGCGAATACCGGCACTGCGCGCGCGATCGCCCATCTGCGCGAAACGCTCGGCCAGCCAGGCCTGACGTTCGGGCTGCTGGTAGAACGCTGCCACCTGCGGATGGCTGTAGAACGGCAGCAGGTCGCTGCTCAGGCGCAGCATGCGCAGGGCTTCGGGCAGCTGCGCCACGTAATCGAGCAATTGCAGCTGTGCTTGCAGGTTGTGGGTGATCACTTCCTGAAGTTTCTCGTGGGCCACCTGGGTGGCGACGCTGTTCATCCAGCGCAGGGTGGTGGTTCGCGGGTTGTAGGCGCCTTCGATGAGCTTCAATTCGGCCAGGGTCAGGGCGCGAATCGAATGTCGGTATTGGCAGGCGAAGCCGATGCGAGGGGTGTTCATGGGTGTGAAGGCCTGGTGTTCAGGTAGGTAGCCGATAGACCACCGTGGCGTGTATTCCTCTCGCCGAACATCCCCGCAGGCGGGCAAATTGACAGACGCCCTGCGCCGCTCTTAATCTGTAGCCAACGGATTGTAAATTGGTCATACCAATTCAGAATCACTGCTGGCAGACCTGCAACAACAATCGGGGAACCCGAACCATGCCAATGACACCTGTGGCCCAGCCTGCCCTCCTTGTGCGGGGGATGACGCGCCCATGATCATTTCCGCTTCCACCGACTACCGCGCCGCCGCGCAACGTCGCCTGCCGCCCTTTCTGTTCCACTACATCGACGGCGGCGCTTACGCCGAGCACACGCTCAGGCGCAACGTCAGCGACTTGGCCGATATCGCCCTGCGCCAGCGGGTGCTGCGCAACATGTCCGAGTTGAGTCTGGAAACGCAGTTGTTCGGTGAAACCCTAGCCATGCCGGTGGCGCTCGCGCCGATCGGTCTGTGTGGCATGTTTGCCCGTCGTGGCGAAGTGCAGGCGGCCAAGGCGGCGGATGCCAAGGGCATTCCGTTCACGCTGTCGACGGTGTCGGTCTGCCCGATCGAGGAAGTCGCGCCAGCCATTTCCCGGCCGATGTGGTTTCAGCTGTACGTGCTCAAGGATCGCGGTTTCATGAAGAACGCCCTGGAGCGCGCTCGCGCCGCCGGGGTCAAGACGCTGGTCTTCACCGTCGACATGCCGGTGCCCGGGGCACGCTACCGGGACGCGCATTCGGGCATGAGCGGCGCCAACGGGCCGATGCGGCGCATGTGGCAAGCGGTGACGCACCCGGCCTGGGCCTGGGATGTGGGCCTGCACGGCCGGCCGCACGACCTGGGCAATATCTCCACCTACCGTGGCAACCCTACCGGGCTTGCCGACTACATCGGCTGGCTGGGCAGCAATTTCGATCCGTCGATTTCCTGGAAGGACCTTGAGTGGATCCGCGAATTCTGGGATGGACCGATGATCATCAAGGGCATTCTCGACCCCGAGGACGCCCGCGATGCCGTGAGTTTCGGTGCCGATGGCATCGTCGTCTCCAACCACGGCGGACGCCAGCTCGACGGCGTGCTGTCCAGCGCCCGAGCCCTGCCTGCAATCGCCGATGCGGTGAAGGGCGATCTGGCGATACTGGCCGACTCGGGTATCCGCAGCGGGCTGGATGTGGTGCGCATGATTGCGCTGGGCGCCGATACGGTTTTGCTGGGCCGCGCCTTCATCTATGCCCTGGCGGTGGCTGGCGGTGCGGGCGTGAGCAATCTGCTGAATCTGATCGAAAAGGAAATGCGCGTGGCCATGGTGTTGACCGGGGCCAAATCCATTGCCGAGATCGGCTCGGATTCGCTGGTGCGTTGAGCGTTCGGTTCAAGGCAGCAGGTCGATCAGCTGCGGTTGCAGGGCGTGGGGTTGCACGTCGAGCACGACCAGGGTGACCGGCAGCTTGAAGCGGCGGCGGCCGGCGCTGCCGGGGTTGATGTACAGGCACTCGCCGCGCCACTGGATCAGCGGCTTGTGCGAATGGCCAGTAATGACCAGGCGGGTGTCGCTGCGCAATGCGGCGGGTACGTCGGCCATGTCGTGAATAAGCAAGGTGGGCCAGCCCTCGAGGTCGAAATGCAGCACATCCGCCACCGAATCGGCCCATGGCATGCCGACATCGTTGTTGCCCGAAACGACCTGCACCGGAGCGATGGCAGCCAGGTGCTGGACGATATCACCCTTGCCGATGTCGCCAGCATGAATGATCCGTTCACAACCCTGCAGCGCTGCCACGGCCTCGGGCCGCAGCAGGCCATGGGTGTCGGAAATGATGCCTACTTTCACGGCGTGGTTCCCTGTGTGCGTGGTGCAGATCTGGACTGCCTCGCACAGCGGTGGGTTCCATGCTGCCACATTGGATTGGCTTCCAGGTTTGGCTGCGGGCTACTCGCGAGAAGAGCGCCGCAGTGTTTCAGGTAGTGTGCGGTGAAGCATTCGCGGGCAGAGCCCGCTCCCACAGTGTGGGAGTGAACTTGTGGGAGCGGGTCTCTGCCCGCGAAATGACTCCGCATCGCTGCCTTCGCGGGCAGAGCCTGCTCCCACATCAAATCGGCTGCTACTTGGCGGTGATCACCGCCAGTTTGGTGATGCCTGCCTTTTCGATGGAGGCCATGGCCCTGGCCACTTCGCCATAGTTGACGCCGTCGTCGGCCTGCAGTTGTACGCGCACATCGGGGTCTTTCTGCCTGGCGGTCTGCAGGTTGGTCTGGAGCAGGTCCGGCTGGATTTCGTCCTTGTTGATGAACAGTTTGCCCTGCCCGTCGATGCTCACCACCAGCGGGTCCTTCTGTTCGGCAGGCGCCACCGCTTCGGTCTTGGGCAGGTTGATCGGGATCGAATTGGTCAGCAACGGCGCGGTGACGATGAACACCACCAACAGCACCAGCATGACGTCTACCAAAGGCGTCACGTTGATCTCGCTGAGCACCTCGTCCGTGTCTTGAGTGGAAAAGGCCATGTCAGGACGCCTCCTTCACTTTGTGGCCCGAAGCCGCAGCACCGCTGCGAGTCAGGGCCGGATGTTGCAGCACGCGGAAGGAATGCTTCTGCGCCAGGCTGTAGAAGTCATGGGCGAAATCGTCGAGGTCGGCGGCGGTCAGTTTCAGGCGACGCAGGAAATAGTTGTAGACCAGCACCGCTGGCACCGCGACGGCGATCCCCACGCCAGTGGCCACCAGCGCCGCGCCTATGGGGCCCGCCACTGTCTCCAGGCTCGCCGAGCCGGCCGCGCTGATGCCCTTGAGCGCCGACATGATCCCCCAGACCGTCCCGAACAGGCCGATGAACGGCGAGGTACTGCCGATACTGGCCAGCACCGCCAGGCCCGTTTCCAACGAGCGCCGCTCACGTACGATCTGCTGGCGCAGGGCGCGCTCGAGGCGATCCTGATGATTGATCGACTGGCTCAGGTCGGTTTGCGCCTGCTCGTTGACCTGGATGGCCGCGTAGCCCGACTGCGCGACCCGAGCCGCTGCACCGGGTTGTTCCTGAGCCAGATGGGCCGCCGAATCCAGGCTCGATGCCGCCCAGAACTGCTTGTGAAACTTGCGATCCTGGCCCTTGAGCCGAGCGAACTGCAGGCTCTTGAGCAATGCCAGCCCCCAGGTGGCGACGGAAAACAGGATGAGCAGCCAGATGACCGAGTGCTCGACGGAGGTGAAGGGAGATTCTGTCAGAAGATTCATGGTGAGGCTCTCTGTAGCAAGGCGTTGGGTGGTGCGATGCGCCTTTTGTCAGGTAGCCCGCTTCATGCAGCAAAAAAGTCGATCAGCGCAATTTGAAATCGATCGGTACGCTGACCCAGCCATCGACCGGGTCGGCACCCCGTTTGGCCGGAACGAAGCTCCAGCGCTTCACCGCTGCCAGTGCCGCGTCATCGAGCTGACTGCGACCGCTGCTGGTCTGCACCTGGATTTCGCTGGGCTTGCCGCTGGCCAGCACGTGAACCCGCAACAGCACGGTCCCTTCCCAGTTGCGACGCATGGCCAGGGCGGGATATTCGGGCGCCGGATTGTGCAGGTAGCCGGCATTGGCCGAAGCCGGTGTCAGCGGTTGCGGCGCAGGTGGTGCCGCAGGTGCAGGCGGCGTCGGTGCGGCCACGGGTTGCTGCGGTGCAGGCGGTTGCACAACCGGTTTGGCCACCGGCTTGGGTACCGGCTTCTTGACCACGGGCTGAGGCTTTGGCTTGGGCGGTGGTGGTGGTGCTGGCTTGGCCGCCAGTTCATCCTCGACAGGCGGTGGCGGTTCGACAACCGGCGCGACCGGCTCGGGCGGCGGCGGTGGCGTCTCTACCACCGGCGGTGGCGCAGGCTGGGAAAATTCGATCGTCATGGGTGGAATTTCTGGCGGCACTGTGGGCAGTACCGGTGTTGGCGTCTGACTGATCCAGTAGATCACCGCACCATGCAGTACCAGCGCGAACACGCCCAGCAATGGCGCCTCGCGGCGGCCGAGGATGCGCTTGGGCGCACGTTGCAGGCGCAGCTCGCCCAAGGGTTCCCGGAACACCCGGCCCAGGTCGAGCAATTCGCCGGGTACCGGATGCCACCGCACCTCCAGGGCGGCCTTGAGGTTGTTCATCAGTTGCTCCTGTTGACGGGTGATCGTGAAGAAGCGAGTCCAATCGGCCTCTTCGGCGGGCGAATGATGTTCAAACTCCGCTAGTTCGAAAAGTAATTGTTTGTTATTCCAAGCTTTCAATCCGGCATAAGGCACACTGACGGATCGGCTGGTTTGTAATTGCTGTTGGCCTATGAACACTTGGCCAACTTGACTGTTGCTCAGGCAACACTGAACGGGCCTAAGCATCGCGATTTTCTTCAATCAAATGATCGGGTTGCAGTTTTCACATCATGCAGCGGACGGTGGATCAATGGCGATGCGCAGCGCATGCTCATTGCGCGACACGACATAAGCTAATGCTCATAAGGTATTTAACGATCGTTTTTTATATCCATTAGTATCGCCTTCATTCCGTGTTTTACCGCTCGATCCCTTTCTTTTTATCCGCACCTTGAAGGCGCCGCCATGCAGCTTTTGACACTTCCCCCATCGCCCGCCCTCGCCACCTCCATCCGTGCCACTGCCCAGGTGTTCGAAGACCCGAAATCCAAGGCGTTGCTGGCCCATCTCGAACAGGTCGCGCCCAGCGAAGCCAGTGTGTTGATCATCGGCGAAACCGGTACTGGCAAGGAGTTGGTCGCGCGCCATATCCACAACCTCAGCGCAAGACGCAACAAGCCGTTCGTGGCCGTCAACTGCGGCGCGTTCTCCGAGTCGCTAGTGGAAGCCGAACTGTTCGGCCACGAAAAAGGCGCATTTACCGGTGCCCTGGCGGCCAAGGCCGGATGGTTCGAGGAGGCCAACGGCGGGACCTTGTTTCTCGATGAGATCGGCGACCTGCCGATGCCCATTCAGGTGAAGCTGCTTCGCGTGCTGCAGGAGCGTGAAGTGGTACGCCTGGGTTCGCGCAAGAGCATTCCGATCAATGTGCGGGTACTGGCGGCAACCAATGTCTTGCTGGAGAAGGCGATCAATGCCGGCCACTTCCGCGAAGACCTCTATTACCGCCTGGATGTGGTCAGTCTGGAACTGGTGCCGCTGCGCGAACGGCCTGGCGATATCATTCCGCTGACCCGGCATTTCCTCGAGGTGTATTGCAAACGCCTGGGTTACGAACGCGCCACATTGTCGGCCGACGCCGAGCACAAGCTGCGCCACTACAGCTGGCCGGGCAACATTCGCGAACTGGAAAACGTCATTCATCACACCTTGCTGATCTGCCGCAACGGCGTGATCGAGCGCGATGACCTGCGCCTGTCGAACATGCGCATCGAGCGCGCCGATGACAGTCCGGCGGTGGACGATTCGGTGGAGGCGTCACTGGATCGGCTATTCCAGCGGCTGTTCGACGAGCAGGTGGGCGATCTGCACGAGAAGGTCGAGGATGCCCTGCTGCGTTCGGCCTATCGGTTCAGCCATTGCAACCAGGTGCACACCGCCAACCTGCTCGGCCTGAGCCGCAACGTCACCCGCACGCGGCTGATCAAGATGGGCGAGCTGGCGGTGAACAAAAGGCGCTCGGTGGCGGATCAACCAGAGGTGCGGGCTCTCCGGTTGTCGATCTGAGGGTTTTGTAGGGACCGTGTGATAAGTGGATGACTGGGCAGACGCGAACTTGTGGGAGCGGGTCTCTGCCCGCGAAGAAATCGCTGCGGTGGTTCAGGAACACCGCGGTGGATTCTTCGCAGGCAGAGACCCGCTCCCACAGGGGGGTTGTGAAGGCGCTCAAAAAAGCCCGGAGGTCGGGGGCGGTGTGCCTTTGAGCTGCCAGGTGCCGACTGCTGCGGCTTTCCAGTCGCGGGGGTTGTGATTGGCTACGGTGCGGGCGTTGCGCCAGTGCCGGTCCAGGTTATGGCCGCGCCCGGTCGTGGAGGCGCCGCCCACATCGAACACCCGTTCCGCCGCCTTGAGCGCGCATTCGGCGGCGATGTATTGCGCCTGCGCCACTTCGATCGCGGCCTCGTCCACCGCCGCCGGATCGAGCCCCGCCGCCCAGGCGCGATCGATCGCTTCGGCAGCCTTGAGCACCACCGCCTCCGCGGTGTAGGCACGCGCCGAAATCTCGCCCACGCTCAGCGCCACATAAGGATCATCCACCGACTGCTCGGCGCTGCTGTGCTTGATCGGACGCGCATGATGGCGTGCGAACGCCACTGCATCGTTCAACGCATTGCGGGCGATTCCGGCCTGCACCGACGCCAGGAACAACTGCAGGAATGGCGTCACCAGGGTACGCTTGCCCTCCTCCACCGTGCGCGTGCGCACCTCGTGGGCATAGACCTGCACGTTGTCCAGCCGCGTCGTGCCACTGGCGGTCAGGCGCTGGCCCATGGCGTCGAAATCGTCCAGCAGCACCAGCCCTTCGCGGTCGCGGGGCAGGATGAACGACAGCGGCTGGTCGTGCTCGTCCAGCGCCACCGCGCTGATCCAGTCGGCGTACAGCGAGCCGGTGCTGTAGAACTTGCTGCCGTTGGCCCGGTAGTGATCGCCTTCACGCACGATGCGGGCGCTGATAGCACCGTTGGCGCCGCCGACTTCCCAACCGGCGTTGCCCAGCACCGCGCCTTGCAGGTAACGGGCGAACCAGAGCTGACGCTCCTGCTCGGCGCCTTCGGCCCGAGACACCAGCAGCCCTTCGATGAACGCGAAGCCGGGACGCAAGGCTTGGGCGACATTGGAATCCACCGCAGCGATCCGCACCAGCAGGCCGATGACGTCCTTCACCGAGCCGCCGGGGCCGCCATAGCGGGTGGGAATGCGCAGGGTATAGAGCAACGCTTGGGCGATCTGTGCGACGGCCTCGTAGGGCAGTTGCCGGTCACGCTCGCGCGCAGCGGCGCCGGCAGCGATGGCCGGCAGCAACTGCTCGGCACGTGCCAGCAATTGCGCCACGCTCAGTGGCGCTACGGGTGAAGGGGAAGGCGTGACGTTGGCAGCGTGAGTCATGAAGGGTTCCTGTCTGGAAATGGATGGAAGGAGCAGCGCGACGCCTTCAAATGGCGATCTTCCACAAGCGGGATTCATCGAACAGCAGCACGGCGTTTTCCGGCTCCAGTGGCGGGACCTGCAGCGCCACGCCAGCGCTGGGCAGGCGTGGCACGGCGCCGAGCAGGCGTTGGGTGTACGGGTGCTGCGGCGACTCGAACAACTGCTCGACCGGCGCGTGCTCGACCACCTGACCATGACGCATCACCAGCACCTCGTCGCTGACATGACGGATGACGCCCAGGTCATGGGAAATGAACAGGTAGGCCAGGCCCAGTTCGGCTTGCAGGTCGGCGAGCAGGTCCAGCACCTGGGCCTGGACCGAGACGTCCAGCGCCGATACCGGCTCGTCGCAGACAATCACCTTGGGGTTGCTGGCAATGGCTCGGGCAATCGCCACCCGCTGGCGCTGGCCACCGGAGAGTTGCAGGGGCCGTCGCGTTGCCAGCTCGGCAGGCAAGCGCACCTGCTGCAGCAAGTGACGAATACGAGGTGCCTGGTCAGGCGCTGCGACGCCGGCCACGTCCAACGCATCGGCGAGAATCTGCCCGACGCTCCAGCGCGGGTCGAACGAACTGAGCGGGTCCTGATAGATCACGCTGATGTCACGTCGCAGCGCCCGGCGCTGGCTCTCGGCGACGCGTGCATCGGCGCTGCCGTTCCAGGGTTGATCGAGGAAGCGCACCTGGCCGTCGTCCGTTTCGAGCAGTCCCAAGGCCATGCGCGCCACGGTGGTCTTGCCCGAACCGGATTCACCGACGATGCCCAGGGTCTGGCCGGCGCGCAGATTGAAATCAACGCCGTCGACCACCTGGCGCACCTGCTGGTCAGGCCCGACATAGCGCTTGCCCAGGCCACGGGCGTGCAACAGCACGGGCTGATCGAGCCGTGGCGCGCGGGCAAGCTTGGCGGCAGGTTGACCAGGGCTGAGGCGGGTACCGCGTTCATGCTCCGCCGGAACCGCATCGAGCAGGCTGCGGGTGTAGGGATGGCGCGGCGCGGTCAGCACCTGGTGCATGCTGCCCTGCTCCACCACTTCACCGTGCTGCAACACCAGCACCTCGTCGGCCAGTTGCGCGACCACCGCCAGATCGTGACTGATGATCAACAACGAACTGCCCTGGGCCTTGATCGCCTGCAGTACACCGAGAATCTGCGCCTGTACGGTGGCGTCCAATGCGGTGGTCGGCTCGTCAGCGATCACCAGGCCCGGATCGAGCGCCAGGGCGCTGGCGATCAACGCACGCTGACGCAGTCCGCCGGACAATTCTCCCGAGCGCTGTCTGGCGCGCAGGGCCGGTTCTGGTACCCCGACCCGTTCCAGCAGTTGCAGCACCCGCGTGGCACGGGAAGCACGATCGCCACAACCATGGGTCTGCAGCACTTCGAGAATTTCCTTGCCGACCGGCCGCAGCGGGTCGAGCGAAACCAGAGCATCCTGCAACACGAAACCAATGTCCTTGCCGCGCACTCGACGCCACTGGCGGTCGCTCAAGGCCAGCAAATCGAGATCACCGTATTGCAGGCGCCGCGCCCGCACCTGTGCGCCCTCTCCGGCCAGGCCGATCAGGCTGCGCGCGGTAACGCTCTTTCCCGAGCCGGATTCCCCGACCAGGGCCAGGGTCTTACCTGGTTCCAGGGTGAACGACAGGTTGCGCACCACGTTTTGCCCGGCGAAGTCCACGCTCAGGCCTTCGACGATCAGCGTCTTGTGGCTCATGTCAGGCGGCCCTCCAGGCGTTGTTGCAGATAGCGACCGGCAACCGTGGTCGACAAGGTGGTGAGTACGATGAACAGTCCAGGGAAAAACGTCAGCCACCAGGCGTTAGCAATGAAGTCGCGGCCCATGGACAGCATGGTGCCCCACTCCGGCGTGGGCGGCCGCGCGCCCAGGCCGAGGAAGCTCAGCGCCGAGGCCCAGACGATGGCCTGCCCCACACCCATGGTCAGGGTGACGATCAGCGGGCGCATGGCGTTGGGCAGCAGCTGCCGCCAGATGATGCGTCGAGTCGGGTGGCCCAGGGCGCGTGCCGCTTCGATGTAACCGGCGTTGCGCACCGCCAGCACCTGCCCACGGACCATCCGCGCATACCCCGGCGCGGCGCCCAGGCCGGTGGCGATGATCAGCGGGCCGATGCCGCTGCCGAAGATGGCCACGAACAGCAACGCCAGCACCAGGCTGGGAAAGGCGAACAGGACTTCCAGCAACCAGCCCACACCGCGGTCGGTGCGCAGCCCGCCCAGGCCGCCGAGCAGGCCGAGAACAATGGCGATACTCATCGCCAGCGCCGTCGCCGCCAAACCGACGAACAGCGACAGGCGCGCGCCGTGGATCACCCGTGAGTAGATGTCGCGACCGGACTGGTCAGTGCCGAACCAGTGTGCCCAACCGGGCGGATGAAAGGCGTCGCGCGGAACGATGGCCAGCGGGTCGCCGTGCGCGAACAGCTGCGGTGCCAGCGCGGCCACGATCACCACCGCCAGGAAACCGATGGCCAGGCTCGCACCCAGACGGATCCGACGGGGTCGACGTTGAGTGCGCAGCGGCAGCGCCGGGCTTTCCAGAATCAGATCGCTCATGCCAGGGTTTCCTTCTGCCGTGGGTCGATCCACTGGTACACCAGGTCGACCAGAATGTTGGCCAGCACATAACCGGCCGCGACCACCAGGCTGATGCCGATGGTCAATGGCAAGTCCTGCAACTGCACCGCTTGATACAACTGACGGCCCAGCCCCCTGCGGGAAAAGATCACTTCGATCACCACGGCGCCGCTGATCAGCGCGCCGATCGCCCATCCGGACAACGACACGCCGGGCAGCACGGCATGCCGCAGCGCGTGCTTGAAGCGTACCGCCGCGTCGCTCAGGCCACGGGTGCGCGCGGTCAGCACGAAGGGCTGATCCAGGGTCAGTTCCAGGGATTCGCGGGTCACCTGGCCAATGAAACCGGCCAGCGGCACCGCCAGCGCGATCGTCGGCAGCACCAGGGTCCGCCAGCCGTCGCTGCCCGCCGGTGGGAACAGGCGCAAGCCGAAGGCGAACACCGCCAGCAGCACGATGCCCAGCCAGAAATGCGGAAGGGCCGCGCACAGGGTTTCAGCCAGGGACGCCAGGCGCCCGACCCAGCTGCGGCGGCCGGCGGTGAACACGGTCAGGGCCAGCACCAGCAGCCAGGCCAGCACCAGTGCGCTCAAGGTCAGCTGCAGGGTCGGCCCGGCCTGCTCGGCCAGTACCCGCGTAACCGGCATGTGCTGGGAATAGGAAACCCCCAGGTCGCCCTGCACCAGGCGCACCAGATACAGCCCGTACTGGACCGCCAGGGGCCGATCCAGGCCGTACTCGCGGGTGACCTCGGCGACGGTCTCCGGGGTCGGGTTGCCGCTGGGTCCACCCAGGATGGCCTGTACCGGATCGCCCGGCATCAGGCGCAGGGCGAAGAAGGTCAGCGTGGCGACGGCCCACAACACCAGCAGCCCACTGCCCAGGCGCACGGCGGCGCGGCGGCCCAGACGAATCAAGCGCTGGCGGCGGGGGTCCAGGGACGAAACGGTTAAAGCTGTCGTGGTCATTTGTTCACCCAGGCGTCATAGAGGTAGGTCACCGCCAGCGAGGTTTCCAGACGAACCCCCTGGGTCGTCTTGTAGATGCCCAGCCGGGTGCTTTGTGGGTAGGTGGTCAGTTGCAGGTACTGGCTGGAGGCGACGGCCTGCGCCTGGTGGTACAACGCCTGGCGTTGGCTGGGGTCTTGGGTGGCCAGAGCCTGTTGCACCAGCTCGTCGAACTGCGGATCGCTGAAGCCTGCGGTGTTCTGGTGATAGCCGCCCACCCCAACAGGCTGGATGAACGCGCTGCTGAAGATGATCCGCAGCACGTCGGCGGTGTTGGTGTTCCAGTAGCCAACGCGGATGTCGTAATCCCAATCGGCCTGGCGCTTGGTCGCCTGCACATCGCTCATCTGCTCCATGATCAGCTCGATGCCGGCTTGCCGCGTGGTGGCCTGCACCTGCTCCCACAGGGTGAATTCCGACGGCGGCGTGCGATTGCCCAGCACCACCGTCACCTGCAGGCGCTTGCCGTCCTTGAGGCGATAGCCCTCCTCGTCACGGCCGGTCCAGCCGGCCTCGTCGAGCAGTTGCGCGGCGCGCGCCGGGTCGTAATCCTGGGCGTGTTCGAAGTCGGGGCTGTAGAAGCGGGTGGCTTTGCTCAACGGACCACCGGCGCGGGGAAACTCGCCGAAGTAGACGCTTTTCAAGGCACCGTCGATGTCGGCGCTGCGCACGAAGGCTTCACGCACCTTGATATCGTTGAACGGCGCGCGGCGGATATTCAGCGTGCCGTTGGTAGGGTTGCCGGGGCGCTGGGCGATGATCAGTTGCAGGTCCGGGTTGCGGCGGGCCGCTTCGTGGGACTCGGGCGGCAGCACTTCGATCACGTCCACTTCACCGGCCTGCAGTGACGCGAACCGTACGGAAGGCTCCTGGATGAACTTCCAGACGATGCGATCCAGGTACGCGGGCCCCTGATGCTGGGCCGTGGGCGGCGCCGAGTTGTAGTGCGGGTTGCGTTCGAGCACCACCTGGCTTTGCCGGTCCCAGCGCGCCACCTTGAACGGGCCGGTGCCGACCGGGCTTTCGCAGTTGACGTCGCGCGGACGCAGCAGGGCCTGGGGCGATTCGATACCGAGGAAGCCCTGCGCCAGCACTTCCAGAAACGCCGCGTAGGGTGTAGCCAGGTGCACCTGAGCGGTATAGGTGTCGAGCACATCGGTGCGTTGGTACTGACGGATGTAGCCGCCGGCGGTGCTCGACTGGGTCTTGGGGTTGGCCATGTGGTCGAGGTTGGCCTTGACCGCTGCGGCGTTGAACGGCGTGCCGTCGGTGAAGCGCACGTCATCGCGCAGGTGGAAGGTGTAGGTCAGGCCATCGGGCGAAATGTCCCAGCTGTTTGCCAGCCAAGGTCCGATACGCCCCTCGGCGTCCATCGACACCAGCGAGTCGAGGACTTGCTGGGCGAGAAACACTTGCGGCATGTCGCCGGCGACGTGCGGGTCCAGGCAGGTCGGTTCGCGGTCGGTGGCATAGATGAGCGTGCCGCCGCTGACCGGGGTATCGGTGCGTGCCGCAGCGGTGGGATGGTTGTCACAACCGCTCAACAGGAAGCTGACGGCTAACAGGCTGGCCCAAGCGATACCGCCATGGGGTGTTGCAGAAGAACGCGGATGAATGTCTGGCATGGGTCGGGCTGCGCCTTGTGTCGATGCTGAAGCTCACAAGGGGTGATTGCACAAGCCATGCCGACTGCCCCACCCCGCAGTTGCGGGGCTTTGCGGGTTTTGCTGGATGGACTGACGGGGCAGTTTGTTGAAGGGGTGTTGGCTGGCGGACAGTTGTCGGGGAGAAGCTGTCTCTGTGTTGCAGATCCGGTTTCATCGGTGAATCGAAAACCGTCTTCGCGGGCAGAGACCCGCTCCCACAGTGATGCGGATGAGTTTCGTCCTGTGAGATCAGGGCGGGCGACGAGCCCTCTGCCCGCGAAGAGGCCCGCAACACACCACAGCAGCCAGGAACCGTACATGTTCAGCAAGCCGTCGAACCCTCCCGAGCCGGACTTTTTCCTGCCCGAGCTCTGCCTGCCCCAGGCCTTGCTGATGCTGATCGTACTGGCGCAGTTGCTGGTGTTCGTGCTGGTGCTGGCCGAGCCCATGAATCCGGGCTTCAACTGGGTGCGCCTGGCGCTGACGTCACTGTTCGTGCAGTGGATCGTCCTGCTCTCGGCGGGCCTGCTCTGTACCCTGCGCCCCTGGCTGGCGCGGCTGCGCCCAGGCATGGCAGGTAGCCTGTGCTGCGCATTGGTGGTGGGGCTGACCCTGACAGGCACAGCGGTGATCGACTATTTCCAGTTGGGCGGGCTCGACACGCCGACCGTGGAGGTCAACCGATACCTGCGTCATGCCCTCATCGGGCTGATCATGTCGGCACTGCTGCTGCGTTACTTCTACTTGCAGAGCCAGTGGCGGCGCCAGCAGCAGGCTGAACTGCAGTCGCGCATCCAGGCCTTGCAGGCGCGCATTCGTCCGCACTTCCTGTTCAACAGCCTGAACAGCATCGCCAGCCTGGTGGTTAGCGATCCGGTGAAGGCCGAGCAGGCGGTGCTCAACCTGTCCGACCTGTTCCGCGCCAGTCTCGCCCAGCCCAACAGCCTGGTCATGTGGCGGGACGAAGTTGAATTGGCCAAACGTTATTTATCGATTGAGCAATATCGTCTCGGCGAGCGTCTACAGTTGCACTGGAGGATCGAAACAATCCCGGATGATCTGCCGATCCCTCAACTAACCTTGCAACCATTGTTGGAAAATGCGCTGGTACATGGCATCGCCCCTTTGATTTCGGGTGGGGTGGTCAGCGTGGAGGCCGACTATAAAGGGGGAGAGTTCATATTGACCATCAGCAATCCCTACCAAGAAGCCGCCGAGGGGCACGCCTCGGGCGGAACCCAGCAGGCACTGGCGAACATTGGCGCTCGACTTGCGGCACTTTTCGGTCCGCGCGCAAGTCTTAGCGTGAATCGCCGTGACGGTCGTCACTTCACTTGTCTACGTTATCCATGTGCGAGACTCACGCAGGAATCCAGCGCTATATGAATGTCCTGATCGTTGATGACGAACCCCTTGCCCGCGAGCGCCTGAGCCGATTGGTTGGCGAGCTCGAGGGCTATAATGTGCTCGAACCCGGTGCCAGCAATGGTGAAGAAGCCCTGAGCATGATCGAGGCGCAGAAGCCTGATGTGGTCTTGCTCGACATTCGCATGCCGGGCCTGGACGGGCTGCAAGTCGCCGCCAAGCTGTGCGAGCGCGACACGCCTCCAGCGGTGGTGTTCTGCACCGCCCATGACGAGTTCGCCCTGGACGCATTCCAGGTCAGCGCCGTGGGTTATCTGGTCAAGCCGGTGCGCTCCGAACACCTGCTCGAAGCACTGAAAAAGGCTGAAAAGCCCAACCGTGTGCAGTTGGCTGCACTGACTCGTCCTGCTGCCGAGGCCGGTACCGGTCCGCGCAGCCACATCAGTGCGCGAACCCGTAAAGGCATCGAGCTGATTCCACTGGACCAGGTGATTTACTTCATCGCCGACCACAAGTACGTGACCCTGCGCCACGAGGGTGGCGAAGTGCTGCTCGACGAGCCGCTCAAGGCACTGGAAGACGAGTTCGGCGATCGTTTCGTGCGCATTCACCGCAATGCTTTGGTGGCCCGCGAGCGCATCGAGCGCCTGCAACGCACACCGTTGGGCCACTTTCAGCTCTACCTGAAAGGCCTCAACGGTGACGCGCTGATCGTCAGCCGACGCCATGTCGCCGGCGTGCGCAAGATGATGCAGCACCTCTAGGGCTCCAGTGGCCGCGCCCAGTCTGGCTGACTGGGCGCGGCCTGCCGCACAGCTGGTATCATCGTCCGCTAATCTTCATACGGATCGATTCATGCCCATTCGCGAAATCCGCATCGCCACCCGTAAAAGTGCCCTTGCCCTGTGGCAGGCCGAGTACGTCAAGGCTCGACTGGAGCAGGCCCATCCCGGTCTTCAGGTCAGTCTGGTCCCGATGGTCAGTCGCGGCGACAAGCTGCTCGATTCGCCATTGTCGAAGATCGGCGGCAAGGGGCTGTTCGTCAAAGAACTGGAAACTGCCTTGCTCGAAGGCACGGCAGACATCGCTGTGCATTCGATGAAAGACGTGCCGATGGACTTTCCCAAAGGGCTGGGTCTGTACTGCATCTGCGAACGGGAAGACCCTCGCGATGCCTTCGTTTCCAATGCCTGGGACAGCCTGGAAGCGTTGCCGCCCGGCAGTGTCGTCGGCACTTCCAGCCTGCGTCGTCAAACCCAACTGCTGGCGCGCCGCCCCGACTTGCAGATCCGCTTCCTGCGGGGCAACGTCAATACCCGGTTGGCCAAACTCGATGCCGGTGAATACGATGCGATCATCCTCGCCGCCGCCGGCCTGATCCGCTTAGGCTTCGAAAATCGCATCACCACCAGCATCAGCGTCGAGGATAGCCTGCCTGCAGGCGGCCAGGGCGCGGTCGGTATCGAATGCAGGACGGACGACAGCGAGATCCATGCGCTGCTGGGGCCGTTGCATCATCGCGATACCGAATTCCGCGTCAGCGCCGAGCGTGCCCTGAACAAGCACCTCAATGGTGGCTGCCAGGTGCCCATCGCCTGCTATGCGGTGCTCGAAGGCGAACAGATCTGGCTTCGCGGCCTGGTGGGTGATCCGGCCGGGCAGCTCTTGCTGCATGCCCAGGCACGGGCACCACTGGCCGATGCGCAACAGCTGGGCGTACAGGTGGCCGAGGCGTTGCTGGAGCAGGGCGCCGACGACATCCTGCGTGCGGTGTACGGCGAGGCAGGTCATCCTTGAGCCCTTGGCGAGTGTTGCTGACACGGCCCACCGACGAGTGCGCGCAGCAAACTCAGGCGCTGCGCGAAGAGGGTGTGTTCGCAGCAAGCTTGCCGCTTCTGGCAATCGAGCCTCTGCCGTCGAGTGATAGCCAGCGGCAAATGCTGGCCAACCTTGGTCAATACGACGCAGTGATCGTGGTCAGCAAACCCGCCGCGCGCCTGGCACTGCAGCAAGCACCTGCCAGCCTTGGCCAGACTGCCTGGTTCAGCGTCGGCGCTGGCACGGCAGCCATTCTCGAAGAGCGCGGGCTGCACGTGACGTATCCTGAAACAGGAGACGATAGCGAAGCCCTGCTGAATCTGGCCCAATTGCGCACCGCCTTGATCAGCCCTCATCCACGTGTGCTGATCATTCGTGGCGAGGGTGGACGCGAGGCGCTGGCCGAACACTTGCGCGACCAAGGCGCAGCGGTGGAGTATCTGCAACTGTATCGACGCAGCATTCCGGTCTACCCGCCGGGTACGCTGGCGACCCGTATCGAATCGGAACGCTTGAACGCCGTGGTGGTCAGCAGTGGGCAGGGTTTTCAACACTTGCACCAGTTGGCAGGTGAGCAGTGGCCGGCGATCCGCGCCCTGCCACTGTTCGTGCCCAGCCCGCGGGTGGCGGCGCTGGCGCGTGACGTTGGCGCTTTGAATGTTGTGGATTGCCGAGGTGCCAGCACTTCGGCGTTGCTGGCGGCGCTGCACACGCAGACCGCACCCAGATCGTAAGGCGCGACCGCCAGCCTGGCGGGCGCGCCCCAATGCAAAGGATGGACACGTGAGCGAAACAGCCTTGCCCAAAGACGAGACGCAGAGCGCCCCGAAGGCGCCTTTCGAACAGCCAGCCGCCGTGCCGCCTCAGCGCTCGGCCAATGGCAATGGCTTGGCGATCATCGCGCTGCTGCTGGCCGCCGCTGGCCTCGCTGCCGCGGGTTGGGGCGTGTGGCAGGTGCGCACGCTCACCGCCGGTCATCAGCAGCAGTCGCGAGTGATCGAAGGGCTCGCCACGCAGACGCTGACCCTGGAGCACAACGAACGGCAACTCAGCGCCGACCTGGCGCAGTTGCCCGATGCCAACGAATTGGAAGATCGCCGCCGTCTGGTCGCGCAGTTGCAGGGCGACCAGCAGCGTCTGAGCCAACGCCTGGAAACCGTGCTGGGTGCCAGCCGCAAGGACTGGCGCCTGGCCGAGGCCGAGCATCTGCTGCGCCTGGCCAGCCTGCGTCTGTCTGCGCTGCAGGATGTCACCAGCGCCAAGGCACTGGTGCAGGGCGCCGACGAAATCCTGCGCGAGCAGGATGACCCACAAGCCTTCGCCGCTCGCGAACAATTGACCCGTAGCCTGGCGTCGCTGCAAGGCACAACCCAGCCCGACCGCACCGGCTTGTTCCTGCAGTTGAGCGCACTGCGCGAGCAGGCAACGCAGTTGACGGCCCTGGCCCCGGAATTTCAGGCAGCCGCCGACGCCGCGCAAGGCACTTCGCCTGAAGGCGAGACCCGCTGGCGTCAGTGGTGGAACAAGATTTCCGGGTTCTTCCGCGTCGACTTCAACCCCGATGACAGCATCCGTCCGTTGCTGGCCGGGCAAAGCCTGAACCAGGTTCGCCTGGCTCTGAGCCTTGCACTGGAACAGGCGCAATGGGCCGCGCTCAACGGTCAGGGCAAGGTCTATACGCAAGCGCTGGATGACGCACGCAGCATTCTCATCGCAGGGTTCAACCGCGAAAACGGCCACACCCAAGCCATGATCGAACAGCTGACCGCACTCAAGAGTCAGCCGGTGTCGGTCACCACACCTGATCTGGATGCCAGCCTCAATGCCATCCAGGCCTACCTGCAACGCCGCCATACGCCGGTCGAAGGCCTGCAGAAATCGACCGAAGCCACGCCAGGCGCTGCGGAGAGCCAGCCATGAAACGGTTCTACGTGATCCTGTTTCTGGTGATCGCCGCCATGGTCGGGCTCGGCTTGGCCGTGGCCAAGCACCCAGGCTACGTGCTGATCGACTACCCCCATGTGATGCGCTACGAATCCGGCCTGTGGACCACGTTGCTGGCCTTGCTGGTGCTGGTGCTGCTGGTATTCATCATCTACCTGCTGATCAGCGTGGTGGTTACCTCCGGCCGCGTGGTCAATCCATGGTCGGGCCGCAACCGCAGTCGCCGCGTGCAGGCTGCCATCGAAAAGGGCCAGTTGGACCTGGCCGAAGGACGCTGGGCCAGCGCTCAGAAGCACCTGCAGCACGCCGCCGAACACGAACGTCAGCCCCTGCTGTATTACCTGGGCGCAGCCCGCGCAGCCAACGAGCTGGGCCGCTACGAAGACAGCGACAGCCTGCTCGAACAGGCCCTGGCACGTCAGCCACAAGCCGAATTGGCGATTGCCTTGAGCCATGCCCAACTGCAGAGCGATCGCGGCGACAGCGACGGCTCCCTGCAAACCCTGCAGGCCATGCACGAGCGTCATCCGCGCAATGTGCAGGTGTTGCGTCAATTGCAACGCGTGCATCAGCAACGTGGAGACTGGGCTGCCGTGGTGAAGCTACTGCCACAACTGCGCAAGGACAAAGCCTTGCCAGCGGCCGAGCTGGCCGAACTGGAACGGCGTGCCTGGGGCGAGAACCTCAGCGTGGCCGCGCATGTATCGGCACCGGATCAAGGTCAGGGCGAAGCGGGCCTGGCTGCACTCGAGCGCGCATGGCAGGCACTGAGTTCGGCGCAGCGTAAGGAGCCTGCATTGGTCCTTGCCTATGCCGAGCAGTTGCGGCAGGTAGGTGCGCAGACCCAGGCCGAAGAGGTCCTGCGTACCGCGCAGAAGCGTCAATACGACACGCACCTGGCTCGCCTGTACGGCCTGGTCATCGGCAACGATCCGGCGCGCCAGTTGCAGACCGCCGAAGGTTGGCTCAAGCAACACACCGATGACGCCGGGCTGTTGCTGACACTCGGCCGCCTGTGTCTGCAGAACCGTCTGTGGGGCAAGGCACGCGATTACCTGGAAAGCAGCCTGCGTCTGCAGCGCAGCCCGGAAACCTGTGCGGAGCTGGCCCGCCTGCTGGCCCAGCTCGGCGATACCGAGCGCAGCAACCTGCTGTTCCAGGAAGGTCTCGGGCTGCTCGACGAGCGCCTGTTGGCCGCGCCGCTGCCGACCACGGTTCGCCCGCTCTAACGCACTTTCAGGCCTAAGTGCTCAGGGTGATGCACCCCTGTTCCGCGACATGTTCGTGGAACAGGGGGCGAGGCCCGCAAATCCGGCATTCGTTCCGGTATTGCCACGATTAAACACTTGTATGAACTTTATCCGATGCGTACCTTGATGCCACTGGCGCACGGGCATAATCTCCCCCTGCACGTACATCGACATTCGCCGTCACAGACCGCGAATCGGTCCGAGCCCTGCTTCCTGTGATACAGGAGTGCGACGCCGGGCATGACCCACAAGGGAAGCACTCATCATGTTGGAAAGCTGCAAGAATGCCCAGGAACGCTGGGGCGGAGTTCACCTGCTGATCGATCGCTGGCTGCAGGAACGCAACGAGCTGATCAAGGCCTTCGATGCACTGGGCGATACGCCCCAGGCGCTGGTCGAGGATCGCAAGAGGCTTCAGGATTTCTGCGGTTTGCTGGTCGACTACACCTCGGCAGGCCATTTCGAGATCTACGAGCAACTGACCGACGAAGCCAAGGCATTCAACGACAAGCGTGGTCTGGAGCTGGCCGATACGATCTGGCCACGCATCGACGAGATCACCCAGAAAGCCCTCGACTTCAACGACTACTGCGACAAGGGCGACTGCTCCGATGCCGCCGTCATCCTGGAAAAGCTGAAGGAACTGGGGCGCTTGCTGCACGAGCGCTTCGAGCTCGAGGATTGCCTGATCGAAGTGCTGCACAACGCTCACAAGGAAGAATCCGTCGCTCAGGCGTGATGGGCGTCAGACGCGGCCCTATGGGGCCGTGGCCAACAGTTGGATATCAAAAGTGAGTGGCGTGTAGGGGGGGATCAGATCCCCTGCGCCCTCGGCACCATAGGCGTGGGCAGAGGCAATCACCACGCGCCATTTCGCACCCGTAGGCATCTGTTGCAGTGCCGTACGCCAGCCTTCGATGACGCTGTTCAAGCGAAACCACTGCGGCTGGTTGCTTTGGTCGAACACGCTGCCGTCAGGCAACCTCCCCATGTATTGAACCTGCACGCGCTCATCGGCCGTGGCAGGGCTGCCTGCCCCAGGTTCGAGTACGGTTATCAGCACCCCGTCCGAGATCTCCCGCACACCAGCCTTGGCCCGCTCGCCGGCCATGAAGCGACGCTCGGCCGCCTGCGCCTTTTCCGTGTCCGGGCCGGTGTCAGCCTTGTCCGCCTGCGCCTGGTATTGAGCCAGTAGCTGGCCCATGCGCTCATCGCTCAAGGCCAGCGGCTCCTGCCGGTAGGCTTGCTGCAAGCCCTTGACCAAGGCGTCCAGTTGAAGGCCGGGGGCGTCCTGACGCAGGCGTTCGCCCAAGCTGGCACCCACACTATAGGCCAGGTCGTGGCCATCATCCGGTGTACCCTGCGCAGCGTGCGCTTGCGACCACACCAGCGACAACGGCACCAGGGACAACGACAGCAGCAGGCGAGACAACATGGGGGTTCTCCAGAACAAGACAGACCGAGCATCGAGCGATTATGCCACCGAGTGCGCAACGGGGGCTGGCAGGTACGGTCAACATGTTCTGGCGGCTCTACGGTCTCAGGTCTAGTATGAGCCTCAACCCATCGGCCCGGAGGTAAGCTATGTCGGCTAACAAGAAGCCTGTAAACACCCCGCTGCATTTGCTGCAACAGCTGTCCGGCAGTTTGCTCGAGCACCTTGAAAGTGCATGTTCCCAAGCCTTGGCCGATGCTGAAAAACTGCTCGCCAAGCTCGAGAAGCAACGCGGCAAGGCTCAGGAAAAACTGCACAAGTCGCGCACCAAAGTGCAGGACGCCGCTGCCGCCGGCAAGAAAAAGAAACAGGCCAAGGCGCATGATTCGGTGAGCGAACTCGAGGAGCTGCTCGACGATCTCAAGGAACGCCAGGCCGAAACCCGCGCCTACATCGTCGAGCTCAAGCGCGATGCCCAGGAGAGCCTGAAGCTGGCAGCCGGCGTGGGTCGTGTCCGCGAAGCGGCCAGCAAGGCCATCGAAACCCGTTCGGCCAAGCCCAAGGTGACCACGGCATCCGTCACTCAGCCTGCCAGCTCGGCGACCAAGCCTGCTGCTCGTACCCCAGCCAAAACCAGTCCGACAGCTTCGACCGCGCGTGCCGCAGCCAAGCCGGCAGCGAGCAAGACCACCCGAGCCGCTGCCGCCGCCACTGCAAGCAAACCTGCTGTTTCGCGCAGCACCACGCGCAAGGCCCTCGCCGCGCCAGGCGCAGCGGTCAAGCCCGAAGCGAAGGCGCCTGCCAAGCCTGCCGCCCGGCCTGCAAGGAAGCCTGCCGCCGCCAAGTCGCTGGCGGCAGCCGTTCATACGAGCGCAACCGAGTCAGATGCTCAAGCCGTGGCCGGTCAGCCAGACAAAGGTGGCGCGTCGTCCAGCGAGGCCTGAGTGTCGCGGGCTGCCACGCTCAGTGTCCGCAATGCATCGCTGACGCCTGCAGCCGGCGCCGGTAGCAGGGCGGGCAGCCAAGTCATGTTGGACTGTTCCGCGGCAAGGAGCCACGGAGCGGCTTGGCGGTGCAGGCGCTGCAGCAACTGGCGCTCGGCATTGAGTTCCAGCGCCTTGATCGATTCACGCAGCGGCATCAGCTCGGGATCATGCATGGCCTTTGCGCGCCACTGCTGGCGAAGCTCGCGCAGTGGTCGCACGACCTCATCGTGCCAGGGCGTGGCGATCGCCTGCAGCAGCATCACACGCTCATGCGAACAGGCCACGCCTCTGGCACCCAGCCAGGCGCCGCACAGCAGCAGGCACACATTGGCGCCTTCTGCCTGCAACTGCAGGCAGGCGGCCTCGATGCCCGGTCGGGCATAGAGCTTCAAGGCAAACTCCCATAATTCATCGTGCATCGTGCTACTCGCGCCAGTGGGCAAGGAAGCTGGTAGACTTCGCCGCCATTATGATCCGACTTCAGAACCTCACTTTACAGCGTGGCCCGCAGCGTCTGCTAGAAGATGCCGAGCTGACTCTGCACGCCGGTCAGAAAGCCGGTCTCATCGGTGCCAACGGTGCCGGCAAATCCAGCCTGTTCGCCCTGTTGCGCGGCGAGCTTGCGCCCGACTCGGGCGATTGCTACCTGCCTGCCGACTGGCGCATCGCCCATATGCGCCAGGAAGTCGATACCCTCGAACGCATTGCGGTCGACTATGTGCTCGACGGCGATGTACGTCTGCGCGAAGTGCAGCATGCCCTGGCCGACGCCGAAGCTCGGCAGGATGGCGCCGCCCAGGCTCGTTTGCATGCCGAGCTCGACAGCGCCGATGGCTATACCGCCGATGCGCGTGCACGCAAGCTGCTGGCCGGGCTGGGCTTCAGCAACGAGCAGATGGACCGTCAGGTCGGTGATTTTTCCGGTGGCTGGCGGATGCGTCTGAGCCTGGCGCAGGCCTTGATGTGCCCCTCCGACCTGTTGCTGCTCGATGAGCCGACCAACCACCTGGACCTTGATGCCATCCTGTGGCTCGAAGACTGGCTGAAAGGCTATCCCGGCACCTTGCTGTTGATTTCCCACGACCGCGACTTCCTCGACGAGGTGGTCGATCATGTTGCGCACGTCGAACAACAGAAGCTGACCCTGTATCGCGGTGGCTACAGCGCCTTCGAACGTGCCCGCGCCGAACGCCTGGCGCAGCAGCAGCAAGCGTACGAGAAGCAGCAGGCGCAGCGGGCGCACATGGAGAAGTACATCGCCCGTTTCAAGGCCCAGGCCACCAAGGCGCGCCAGGCTCAGAGCCGGATCAAGGCCCTGGAGCGCATGGAGGAGCTGTCGGCGGCGCACGTCGACTCGCCCTTCGATTTCGTCTTCCGCGAGTCGGTGAAGATTTCCAGCCCGTTGCTCGACCTCTCCGAAGGTCGCCTCGGCTATGGCGACAAGGCTGTGCTGGAGAAGGTCAAGCTGCAACTGGCACCCGGTGCGCGCATTGGTTTGCTGGGCCCCAACGGCGCCGGCAAGTCGACCCTCATCAAGAACCTCGCCGGTGAGCTGACGCCCATCGGCGGGCGCCTGGTGCGTGGCGAGAATCTGGTGGTGGGCTATTTCGCCCAGCACCAGCTTGATTCTCTGGACAGCAAGGCCAGCCCGTTGCTGCATCTGCAACGCCTGGCGCCTACCGAGCGGGAACAGGTGCTGCGCGATTTCCTCGGCGGCTTCGATTTCCGCGGTGCGCGCATCGACGAGCCAGTGCTGAATTTCTCCGGCGGTGAAAAAGCGCGCCTGGCGCTGGCCTTGATCGCCTGGGAGCGGCCCAACCTGTTGCTGCTCGATGAACCGACCAACCACCTGGACCTGGAGATGCGCCTGGCCCTGACCATGGCCCTGCAGGAATTCAGTGGCGCGGTACTGGTGGTGTCCCACGATAGGCATTTGCTCAAGAGCACCACGGACGACTTCCTGCTGGTGGCCGATGGCAAGGTCGAGACGTTTGATGGCGATCTGGACGACTACGCGCGCTGGCTGGTTGATTATCGTCAACGGCATGCCCCGGCCAGCAACACCCCGGTCAATCCCGACAAGACCGACAAGAAAGCCCAGCGCCAGGCTGCCGCTGCCTTGCGTCAGCAGTTGGCCCCGCACAAACGCCAGGCCGACAAGCTGGAGCGCGATCTGGGTGAGGTGCACGAGAAGCTGGCGAAGATAGAAGCGGCCTTGTCCGACAGCGCGCTCTACGAGGCCGCGCGCAAGGATGAATTGCGCGATCAGCTTGCTCAGCAGGCCAAGCTCAAGGTTCGCGAGAGCGAGCTGGAGGAGCAGTGGATGGAAGCGCTGGAGCTGCTCGAAGACATGCAGGCACAACTCGAGGCATTGGGCTGACGCTGCGGCGCGATGCCGGGCCGCCGTCACAGGCCCATAGCCAAATTCGCTGCGCCGCTTTACCTTAGGCTGTCCCTATTCAAGCGTCGAGGTCCGTATGTTGCTGGAAACCTGGTTGGCCTTTTTTGCTGCGTGCTGGATCATCAGCCTTTCACCGGGTGCCGGGGCCATTGCGTCAATGTCCAGCGGCCTGCAGCACGGTTTCCTGCGCGGTTACTGGAATGCAATTGGCCTGCAGTTGGGGCTGCTCCTGCAGATCGTGATCATCGCCGCGGGCGTCGGGGCCGTGCTGGCAGCGTCCGCCACGGCGTTCCAGGCCATCAAGTGGTTTGGTGTGCTGTATCTGCTCTATCTGGCCGTCAAGCAGTGGCGTGCGTTGCCCGCCGACATCAGTGAAGAAACCCAGCAAAAGCCGACAGGCAAAGCGTCCAGTCTGGTTCTTCGAGGCTTTCTGGTGAACGTCGGCAACCCCAAGGCACTGGTGTTCATGCTTGCGGTACTACCACAGTTCATCAATCCACACGCGCCACTGCTGGCCCAATACCTGACCATTGCAGCGACCATGATAACCGTGGACCTGATCGTCATGGCCGGCTACACGGGGCTTGCGGCCAAGGTCTTGCGCCTGTTGCGCACGCCCCGTCAGCAGCGGCGCATGAACCGTACCTTCGCGGGACTGTTCGTGGCCGCTGCGACGTTGCTCGCGACCTTGCGCCGAGTGCCTGCCTGAACCCGATCTGTGCGGTGGCTGCACAGATCGTGTTGCGGTTTCAGTCTGGGAGCAGGGCAGTGCCAACCCTAGACTGGGCGCTCACTTCTGACAGGATACCGCCCATGTTCGCTTTCCCCCGCCGTTTGCTGTGTGCCGGTCTGCTTGCCGCAGGCGTCGGCTCTGCTGGCGCAAGCACCGAGACTCCTAACCAACCGACCATTCGGGCAATGTTCGGTGCGGCGCCCGTGCAGCACCTTCCTGCCGGCAAGACGGCGCTGCTGGTAATCGATTTTCAGAACGAGTACTTCACCGGCAAGATGCCGATTCCCGACGGTCCCACCGCTCTGGCCAATACCCAGGAATTGATTGGCTACGCCGATCGCCACAAGATCCCGGTGTTCCACGTGCAACACGTTGCACCTGCGGGGTCGGCACTGTTCGCCGAGGGTGGTGAAACAGTGAAGTTTCACCCACGCCTGCAGCCCCGTGCCACTGATCAGGTGTTGCGCAAGAATACGGTCAGCGTTTTCGCCAGTACCGATCTGGACACTCAGCTCAAGGCTCGTGGCATCGATACTGTCCTGGTCGCTGGCCTGATGACTCATGCATGTGTGGCAGGCGCTGCCCGCGACGCGGTGCCGCTGGGCTATAACGTGGTGGTAGCGTCCGATGCGTCGGCGACCCGCAGCATTACCCGCTTCAACGGCCAGAGCGTTGATGACAAGGCACTGCACGCAGCCGCGCTGGCGGAAATCGAAGACACCTTCGGCGATGTGCTGAGCACCGCGCAGATCCAGGCGTTACCTGTACGTTGAGCCCTGAATGAATCAACTGCTCGCAATGCGCATCTTCCGTTGCCTGGTGGAAACACGCAGTTTCACCGGCGCAGCAGAGCGCCTGGAGACCACTCATTCGACGGTATCCCGGCAATTGCAGCAGTTGGAGAGCGAGCTGGGTGCGCGGCTGCTCAACCGGACGTCACGGCAGCTGAGCCTTACGGATGCGGGCAAACGCTACTACACGGCCTGTGTCGATATCCTGCAGCGGGTCGATGCCGCAGCCGAGGAAGCGCGCGTACACAAGCAGCCCTCCGGTCGCTTGCGTATCAGCGTTCCGCTCGTGTTGGGAACACTGGAACTGCCGTTCTGGTTGCCGGCTTTTCAGGAGCGCTTCCCGGATATCCAGCTGGACATGTCGTGCTCGGATCCCTTGGTGGATCTGGTGGCCGACGGTTTCGACGTTGCCCTGCGCATCAGTGGCCCGCCGTTGTCCGACAGCACCATGGTCGCGCGCTTGCTGACCGTGTCACCCATGGTGCTGGTCGCCTCGCCGGCCTACCTGTATCGCCGTGGATTGCCTCGAGGCGTGGACGATCTGCTGGCGCACAGTTTGTTGGCCTATGCCGATGAAGCACACTGGCAACTGCACATGGGTGAGCAGACGGTGCAAAGTGTGGACGCCGGACGGCAACTGCGCAGCGACAGCATTGCCGCGTTGCACACGGCCGCTGTCGCGGGCATGGGGATTGCCGCCTTCACCCTGGCAACCGTTGCGCGCGATCTGCGCGCCGGGCGCCTGGTGCGGGTATTACCAGAGGTGACGCTGGGAGCGCGTAGCTACTACGCGCTCTACCCTAGCGCCGCGCATCTGCCAGCCAAGGTCCGCGCCTTTGTCGATTTCATGGCCGATCACTACCATGCGGACCCAGACCCCTAGACCTGCCTGTACAGCAGCACTCAGGCCTGGGTGAGCTCGATCACCCGATCCACCAGTTTATTGATACCGGCAGCGGCTTCGCTGATGGTCTTTGCGCTCATGTAGGCGGGCGTGCTGACCAGCTTGCGCGCGGTGTCCTCGACGATCTCGGTCACTTCGCATTCCTGGTGAGTGCCGCCCATCTTCTCGATGGCCTGCGCGGTATCGGCATCGGTGCCGATGGTGCAGGTCACGCCGGGTCCGTAGATCTTGGCGGCCAGTGCCGGCGAGATGCAGATCAGGCCAACCGGCTTGCGTGCTTCGGCGAAGGCTTCGGCCAGTGCCTGCACCTGCAGGTTCACAGAACAGGCGGCGCCGTCGCTGGCGAAGGAAGACAGGTTCTTTGCCGCGCCGAAACCGCCGGGGACGATCAAGGCATCGAAGTCGTCAGCATTGGCCAGGGCGATGTCCTTCACCTCGCCACGGGCGATCCGCGCCGATTCCACCAGCACGTTGCGTGATTCGGGCATTTCCTCGCCACTGAGGTGGTTGATCACGTGCTTCTGGGCAACGTCGGGAGCGAAGCACTGCACTTCGCAGCCACGTTGGTCCAAACGCAACAGGGTGATCACGCTTTCCTGAATTTCGCTGCCGTCATAGACGCCACAGCCGGAAAGGATCACCGCGATTTTCTTGGTCATGTCGAACTCCGATTCTGTCCGCTGTTTCAGTAGCATGGATCCCGATCGGCGTCGCGTGTTCAGTTCGAGTCGGCGATCAGGGCTGTTCGTCGCTGGGCGCTGGCGTGACTGCAGGGGGTTGCAGGCGAGCCTGGCGGGCGATGCGGGCCGCTTTGATGCGGCGGCGTATCCACAGCAAGGCGCCGATCAGTACCAGCGCACCCAGCACCCACAGCTCGTATTTCTTCACGTTGCCCAGCATGTGTTCCAGGAACGAGCCGAAATGATAGGCCGCCAATCCCAGTGCGGTGGCCCACACCGCCGCGCCAATGCCGTTGAGCAGCAAATAGCGTCGCGGGGGATAGCCCGACAGGCCGATGGCCACCGGCATGACGGTGCGCAGGCCATAGACGAAGCGAAAGCTGAGGACCCAGATGTCCGGATGCCGGCGGATATGCTCCAGCGCACGGTCGCCTAGCAGCTGCCAGCGGGGTTTGCGCGCCAACAGCTTGCGGCCATGCTTGCGGCCCATGAAATACCAGAGCTGGTCGCCTGCGTAGCTGCCGAAGAAGGCCACCACCACAACCATGTTGATATCCATGTAGCCACGGAACGCCAGGAATCCGGCCAGGACCAGAATGGTCTCGCCTTCGAAGAACGTGCCGAGGAACAGGGCGAAATAGCCAAAATCGTTCAGGAATTGTTGGAGCATTTTATCGATGCTGGCGAAGTGAATGCGCAGCCTAACCCTTCAGGGACATACATGAAAGTGTCCAAATGTGTCTTGTCGTGAACAATGCTTGTCAACCTGAGATCGTAGACAGCATGTGTATGCGGCCAGGCCTGTCATGCGAACGTCATAATCGATGCTTATAACTGTCGCGCCCCCCTTCCAAGCGTGCAGGCGCCAATGGCATCCTGACGCATTACGCGATCCGTGCCGCTCAATTGCAGAGGGCAGTTACGCCCCCGGGAACGCCAGATGAACAACGAAGCCCAGACGCAAGTCGCTCTCACTCAAGACCAGCCGGTGGTCGAAACCCCGGTAGAAGCGCCGTTGGTCATAGAAGCCATCGTCGAACCCGCGCACCCGAGCGAGGCCCTTGCGCCGGCGCCGCACATCGTCGTGCCAGGGTTGGACGACAGCAGTCTGTACATCCATCGCGAGCTGTCGCAGCTGCAGTTCAATATCCGCGTGCTGGAGCAGGCACTGGATGAATCCTATCCGCTGCTCGAGCGGCTCAAGTTTCTGCTGATCTTCTCCAGCAACCTCGACGAGTTCTTCGAGATCCGCGTGGCGGGCCTGAAGAAGCAGATCACCTTCGCCCGTGAACAGGCCGGGGCCGATGGTCTGCAGCCACATCAGGCGCTGGCGCGAATCAGCGAGCTGGTGCATGGGCACGTCGATCGCCAGTACGCGATCCTCAACGACATCCTGTTGCCGGAGCTGGAGAAGCATCAGGTTCGCTTCATTCGCCGCCGGCACTGGACGACCAAGCTCAAGACCTGGGTGCGTCGTTATTTCCGCGATGAAATCGCCCCGATCATCACGCCGATCGGGCTGGATCCCACACACCCGTTCCCGCTGTTGGTGAACAAGAGTCTGAACTTCATCGTCGAGCTCGAAGGCATCGACGCCTTCGGCCGTGATTCGGGCCTGGCGATCATACCGGCGCCGCGCTTGTTGCCACGCGTGATCAAGGTGCCCGAGGACGTCGGTGGGCCAGGCGACAATTTCGTCTTCCTCTCCTCGATGATCCATGCCCACGCCGATGACCTGTTCCAGGGCATGAAGGTGAAGGGCTGCTACCAGTTCCGCCTGACCCGCAACGCCGACCTGTCGGTCGACACCGAAGACGTCGAAGACCTGGCGCGTGCCCTGCGCGGCGAGTTGTTCTCGCGGCGCTACGGTGATGCGGTACGCCTGGAAGTGGCCGACACCTGCCCCAAGCATCTGTCCGACTACCTGCTCAAGCAGTTCAACCTGTCCGAGACCGAGCTCTATCAGGTCAACGGGCCGGTCAACCTGACGCGTCTGTTCAGCATCACCGGTCTGGACAGCCACCCAGAACTGCAATACCTGCCGTTCACGCCACAGATTCCGAAATTGCTGCAGAACAGCGAGAACATCTTCAGCGTGGTCAGCAAGCAGGACATCCTCCTGTTGCACCCGTTCGAGTCGTTCACGCCGGTGGTCGATCTGCTGCGCCAGGCCGCCAAGGATCCCCATGTGTTGGCCGTGCGGCAGACGCTGTACCGCAGCGGTGCCAACTCCGAGATCGTCGATGCGCTGGTGGATGCCGCGCGCAACGGCAAGGAGGTGACCGCAGTCGTCGAATTGCGCGCGCGCTTCGATGAAGAATCCAACCTGCAGCTGGCCAGCCGCCTGCAGGCCGCTGGCGCGGTGGTCATCTATGGTGTGGTGGGGTTCAAGACCCACGCCAAGATGATGCTCATCCTGCGTCGCGAGGGCGGTGAAATCGTGCGCTATGCGCATCTGGGTACCGGTAACTACCACGCCGGCAACGCCAAGCTGTACACCGACTACAGCCTGCTGACCTCGGACGATGCACTGTGCGAAGACGTCGGCAAACTGTTCAGCCAGTTGATCGGCATGGGCAAGACGCTGCGCATGAAAAAGCTGCTGCATGCACCCTTCACGCTGAAGAAGGGCATGCTCGACATGATCGCGCGCGAAACTCAGTACGCGCTTGATGGCAAGCCGGCGCACATCATCGCCAAGTTCAACTCGCTGACCGATCCGAAGATCATCCGCGCCCTGTACAAGGCCAGCCAGTCCGGCGTGCGCATCGATCTGGTGGTGCGCGGCATGTGCTGCCTGCGGCCGGGCATTCCCGGGGTGTCGCACAATATCCATGTGCGCTCGATCATCGGGCGCTTCCTGGAGCACACGCGGGTGTTCTACTTCCTCAACGGTGGCGAGGAGCAGATGTTCCTGTCCAGCGCCGACTGGATGGAGCGCAACCTCGACAAGCGTGTGGAGACCTGTTTCCCGGTTGAAGGCAAGAAGCTGATCATGCGGGTCAAGAAGGAGCTGGAGAGCTACCTGACCGACAACACCCATTCCTGGATCCTGCAGGCCGACGGGCGCTACGTGCGCAACACGCCGACCGGAAACCAGAATGCCCGCAGTGCACAGGACACCCTGCTGGAACGTCTGAGCAACCCGATCCTGCCGGTGCGCTAGCAGACATCACGATCGGCGGCGCCCCCTTCGCGGGCAGAGCCCGC
>NZ_DJUS01000051.1:0-204 GCF_002438365.1 Pseudomonas sp. UBA6276 | reverse complement strand
AGGGCCTGCGCGGTCTTCAGCGAACGGTCAGGGTAAAGCCCACCCGAGTCAGCCATTCGGCTTCCTGGGCGAAATCGGCCTGGGTCAGTTGGTTGTTTTCCAGCCAGCCATCGGGGAACACCACGTCCAGGCTCTTGGCCTTGGCATGCAGGGAAACCGCCGGCATCGTCTGCGTGCCGCGAATGTGGTGGAACAGGATGGCGA
>NZ_DJUS01000163.1:0-75568 GCF_002438365.1 Pseudomonas sp. UBA6276 | reverse complement strand
AGCTGGTCGCCCGGGGCGAAGCCGACGGAGTGAACGATGACGTCCAGGCCGTCCCACTTCTTGCTCAGGGCTTCGAAGACCGAGGCGATTTCAGCATCGCTGGCCACATCGCAAGGGAAGCACAGATCGGCGCTGGAGCCCCAGCCTGCGGCGAATTCCTCGACGCGGCCCTTGAGCTTTTCGTTCTGGTAGGTGAAGGCAAGTTCAGCACCCTCGCGATGCATGGCGGCAGCGATGCCGGATGCGATGGACAGTTTGCTGGCGACACCGACGATCAGGACGCGCTTACCGGCGAGAAAACCCATGTGTTGTTCCTCTTCAGGTTAATCGACAGCCGTTGGGGCCAAAAAGGCTGCTTCCAACAGCTGCTGTGTATAAGGGTGCTGCGGCGCGGCAAAGATATCCCGCGCCGCCCCTTGTTCGACGACCTGACCGTGTCTGATCACCATCAACTGGTGGCTCAGCGCTTTGACTACCGCCAGGTCATGGCTGATAAACAAATAGGTCAGGTTGTATTTCAGTTGCAGTGAACGCAACAGCTCCACTACCTGGCGTTGAACGGTGCGGTCGAGCGCCGATGTGGGCTCGTCCAGCAGGATCAACGCCGGCTTCAAAACCAAGGCCCGGGCAATGGCGATACGTTGCCGCTGCCCGCCGGAGAACTCGTGAGGGTAACGATGCCGGGTCTGTGGGTCCAGCCCAACCTCTTCGAGCGCGGCAATGATAGCCTGTTCCTGCTCGGCTTCGTTGCCGATCTTGTGTATTCGCAGGCCTTCGCCGACGATCTGGCTCACGCTCATCCGCGGGCTGAGGCTGCCGAAGGGGTCCTGGAACACCACCTGCATCTGCTTGCGCAGCGGGCGCACCTGCTGCTGGGGCAGGCCGTCCAGGGCCTCACCCTGAAAGCGGATCGAGCCACGGCTGGCGATCAAGCGCATGATGGCCAGGCCCAGCGTCGACTTGCCCGAGCCACTTTCGCCGACGATGCCCAGGGTCTGGCCACGGGGCAGCTCGAACTGGATGCCGTCGACGGCCTTGACGTGATCCACGGTGCGCCCCAGAACCCCCTTTTTGATGGGAAACCAGACGCGCAGGTCGTCGATCGACAGAATCGGCTCGCCGATCTGCGTTGCCGCAGGCGCTCCGCTGGGTTCGGCCCCCAGCAGCACCTGTGTGTACGAATGCTGTGGTGCGCGAAACAATTCTTCGCAGCTAGCCTGTTCGACGATGCGACCGCGCTGCATGACACATACCCGGTGTGCAATTCTCTTCACCAGGTTCAGGTCGTGGCTGATCAGCAGTAGGGCCATGCCCAGTCGGGCCTGCAGTTCCTTGAGCAATTCGAGGATCTTCAGCTGCACCGTCACGTCGAGCGCGGTCGTGGGCTCGTCGGCGATCAGCAATTCAGGTTCGTTGGCCAGGGCCATGGCGATCATCACGCGTTGACGCTGGCCGCCTGACAGCTCGTGTGGCAATGCCTTGAGCCGTTTGTGCGGTTCGCCGATGCCGACCAGTTCCAGCAACTGCAGGGTGCGCTGGGTAGCGGCTGCTCCGGTCAGCCCTTTGTGCAGAGCGAGCACTTCGCCGATCTGCTTGCCGATGTTGTGCAGCGGGTTGAGCGAACTCATCGGCTCTTGGAAAATCATGGCGATGCGATTGCCGCGAATCTGCCTGAGCTGTTTTTCCGGCAGCGTCAACAGATCGCGACCATTGTAGGCAATGGTGCCGCTGGGATGCTGGGCGAGCGGGTAGGGCAGCAGGCGCAGGATGGAGTGCGCCGTCACCGATTTGCCCGAGCCACTTTCGCCCACCAGCGCCAGGGTTTCGCCCCGGCGGATATCGAAGCTGATGTTCTCGACCACGCGTTGGCGGCTCTCACCGGCGACGAACTCGACGGCCAGGTCGCGGACCTCGATCAGATTGTCCTGGCGCATGTCATTTCCTCGGGTCGAAGGCGTCACGGGCGGATTCGCCGATGAACACCAGCAGGCTGAGCATCAGGGCCAGCACGGTGAAGGCGCTGATGCCCAGCCAGGGCGCTTGCAGGTTGGACTTGCCCTGGGCCACCAGCTCGCCCAGCGACGGTGAGCCGGCAGGCAGGCCGAAGCCGAGAAAATCCAGCGCGGTCAGGGTGCCAATTGCGCCGGTGAGGATGAACGGCATGAAGGTCATGGTCGAAACCATGGCGTTGGGCAGGATATGGCGAAACATGATGGCGCCGTTCTGCATGCCCAGCGCGCGAGCGGCGCGCACGTACTCCAGGTTGCGGCCGCGCAGGAACTCGGCGCGGACCACGTCCACCAGGCTCATCCAGGAAAACAGTAGCATGATGCCCAGCAGCCACCAAAAATTGGGCTGCACGAAGCTGGCCAGGATGATCAGTAGGTACAGCACCGGCAGGCCGGACCAGATTTCCAGAAAACGCTGGCCGGCCAGGTCCACCCAACCGCCATAGAAGCCTTGCAACGCCCCGGCGATCACCCCGATGACCGAGCTGGCGATGGTCAGGGTCAGGGCGAACAACACCGAGATGCGGAAGCCGTAGATCACCCGCGCGAGCACGTCGCGGCCCTGGTCGTCGGTGCCCAGCCAGTTCTGCGCGGACGGCGGCGCCGGTGCCGGTACGCTGAGGTCGTAGTTGATGCTCTGGTAGCTGAACGGAATCGGCGCCCACAGCGTCCAGCTCTGCTTGGCCGCCAGTAGCTCACGGATGTAGGGGCTCTTGTAGTTGGCTTCCAGGGGAAACTCGCCGCCGAAGGTGGTTTCCGGATAGCGCTTGAAGGCCGGGAAATACCATTCGCCGTCGTAGCGCACGGCGAGCGGTTTGTCGTTGGCGATCAGTTCGGCACCCAGGCTCAGGCCGAACAGCACCAGGAACAGCCACAGCGACCACCAGCCACGCTTGTTCGCCTTGAACCGCTCGAAGCGGCGTCGGTTGAGGGGAGACAGGTTCATCTCAGTGCTCCCTGTGGCCAAAGTCGATGCGTGGATCGACCAGGGTGTAGGTAAGGTCGCCGATCAGTTTCACTACCAGCCCCAACAAGGTAAAGATGAACAGGGTGCCGAACACCACCGGGTAGTCGCGGTTGATCGCCGCCTCGAAGCTCATCAGGCCCAGACCGTCGAGGGAGAAGATCACCTCCACCAGCAGGGAGCCGGTGAAGAAGATCCCGATGAAGGCCGAGGGGAAGCCGGCGATCACCAGCAACATCGCGTTGCGGAATACATGGCCGTACAGCACACGATGATTGCTCAGGCCCTTGGCCTTGGCGGTGACCACGTATTGCTTGCCGATTTCGTCGAGGAAGCTGTTCTTGGTCAGCAGCGTCATGGTGGCGAAGTGGCCGATGACCAGCGCGCTGACCGGCAGCACCAGGTGCCAGAAGTAATCGAGTACCTTGCCGCCCCAGCTCAGCTCCTCGAAATTGTTGGAGGTCAGGCCGCGCAGCGGGAACCAGTCCAGGTAGCTGCCGCCGGCGAACACCACGATCAACAGGATGGCGAACAGGAACGCGGGAATGGCGTAGCCGATGATGATCGCCGAGCTGGTCCAGACGTCGAAATGGCTGCCGTGGCGGGTGGCCTTGGCGATGCCCAGGGGGATCGACACCAGGTACATGATCAAGGTGCTCCACAGGCCCAGCGAGATCGACACCGGCATCTTTTCCACGATCAGATCGATGACCTTGGCGTCGCGGAAAAAGCTGCTGCCGAAGTCCAGCCGCGCGTAGTTCTTGATCATGATCCACAGGCGTTCGGGGGCCGGCTTGTCGAAGCCGTACATCTTCTCGATTTCCTGCACCAGGGCCGGATCCAGGCCCTGTGCACCGCGGTAACTGGAACCGGCGACCGCCACTTCGGCACCGCCACCGGCGATCCGGTTGGTGGCGCCGTCGAACCCCTCCAGCTTGGCGATCATCTGTTCCACCGGCCCGCCGGGCGCGGCCTGGATGATGGCGAAATTGATGATCAGGATCCCCAATAGCGTGGGGATGATCAGCAGCAGTCGGCGCAGGATGTAGGCCAGCATCTTATGGCGTCCCTGAAGGCGTGGTGGTGACCGCAGGCGTGGCCTGGGGCTTGCTCCACCAGGTTTCCACGCCGATGTCGTAGCGCGGCGTGATGGCGGGGTGGCCGATGTGGTTCCAGTACGCCACGCGCCAGGTCTTGATGTGCCAGTTGGGGACCACGTAGTGGCCCCAGAGCAGTACCCGGTCCAGGGCGCGGGTGTGGTCGATCAGGTCCTGGCGCGAGGAAGCATTGATCAGGCTCTCCACCAGGCTGTCGATGGCCGGGTCCTTGAGGCCCATGAAGTTGCGGCTGCCCGGCTTGTCGGCACTGG
This sequence comes from Pseudomonas sp. UBA6276, assembly GCF_002438365.1. NCBI lineage: Bacteria > Pseudomonadati > Pseudomonadota > Gammaproteobacteria > Pseudomonadales > Pseudomonadaceae > Pseudomonas > Pseudomonas sp. UBA6276. The sequence goes on along the minus strand of NZ_DJUS01000163.1, from coordinate 71,226 downwards.
AGCTGGCCCAGTACTCGCGCTGCTCATTGCCGGGCGAGGTGGACTGGGCGAAGCTGCCGACCATCATGTCGAAGTCGCGCGAGCGAACCCGGGTGACGTATTGCGAGACATCGACACGCCGGATCACCAGTTCGATGCCCAGATCCGCCAGGTTGCGCTTGTAGGGCAACAGCACCCGGTCGAAGTCGGCCTGGGTCAGCAGGAACTCGATCTTCACCGGTGTGCCCTGGGCATCCACCATCTTGTCGTCGACGATGCGCCAGCCGGCCTCCTGCAGCAGTTTGTAGGCTTGGCGTTGCTGCTCGCGCAGCATGCCGCTGGCGTCGGTGACCGGGTTGCTGAACGGCGTATCGAAGACACGTTCGGGAATCTGTCCGCGCAGCGGTTCGAGGATGTTCAGTTCGGCCGGGCTGGGCAGGCCGGAAGCCGCCATCTCGGAGTTCTCGAAATAGCTGTCGGTGCGCAGGTAGGCGCCGTTGAACAGTTGCTTGTTGGTCCACTCGAAATCGAACACCAACGCCAGAGCCTCGCGCACGCGCACGTCCTGGAACAGCGGCTTGCGCAGGTTGAAGACGAAGCCCTGCATGCCGGTCGGGTTGCCGTTGGGGATTTCCTCGCGCAACAGGCGTTTCTCGCGCACTGCCGGGATGCCGTAGGCGGTGGCCCAGTTCTTCGCACTGCTTTCCAGCCAGAAGTCGAATTGCCCGGCCTTGCCGGCTTGCAGGGCCACAGTGCTGTCGCGGTAGTACTCGATATCGAGCACATCGAAGTTGAACAGCCCGCGGTTCATCGGCAGGTCGCGGGCCCAGTAGTCCTTGACCCGCTCGTAGCGTATCGAGCGGCCCGCCTTGACCTCGGCAACCTTGTAGGGACCACTGCCCAGGGGGATGTCCAGGCTGCCCTTGGTGAAGTCTCGGCCCTGCCAGAAATGCTTGGGCAGTACCGGCAGTTGACCGAGGATCAGCGGCAGTTCCCGGTTGTTGCTGTGCTTGAACTTGAACAGAACCCGCAGCGGGTCTTCGGCGACGACATCGGCGACATCGGCGTAGTAGCCTCGGTAGAGCGGCGAGCCGCTTTGCATCAGGGTCTGGAAACTGAACACGACGTCTTCGGCGCGCATGGGCTGACCATCGTGGAAACGCGCCTCGGGACGCAGGTAGAAGCGCACCCAACTGTTGTCCGGAGCTTTCTCGATGCGGCCGGCCACCAGGCCGTACTCGGTGAAGGGCTCGTCCAGACTCCGCCGCGCCAGGGTGTCGTAGATCAGGTCTATGTCGTCGGCGGGCACGCCCTTGCTGATGAAGGGGTTGAGGCTGTCGAAGCTGCCCACGCCTTTCTGGCGAAAGGTGCCGCCCTTGGGGGCGTCGGGGTTCACGTAGTCATAGTGCTTGAAGTCCGCAGGGTATTTGGGCGCTTCGTCGTACAGCGTGAGTGCATGCTGCGGCGCGGCGTGCGCCACGCTGGCGGCGATGCACAGCGCGACAGCGCTCAGGGCCTTGCTCAGGGCACGTAAGGGCATCATCGAATCTTCTCCGTAGGCTTGATCCACCAGGCACTCAGGCCCAGGGTGTACGGCGGGGTGGTGACGAAGGCCAACCGGCTGCGGTACGCCAGGCGGTGGTAGTCCAGGTACCAGTTGGCAACCATGTAGTGCTGCGACAGGAGCACGCGGTCGAGCGCCCTGGCGGCGGCCACCTGGTCGTCGCGGCTCTGGGCGGCGAGCAACTGTTCGAGCAGACGGTCGACCACCGGGTTGGCGATGCCTGCGTAATTCTTGCTGCCGCGCACGGCGGCCTGGCTGGAGTGAAAGTACTGCCATTGCTCGAGCCCCGGACTCAGGGTCTGCGGCAGGGTCAGCGAGATCATGTCGAAATCGAACTGGTCCAAGCGCTGCTTGTACTGCGCGCGGTCCACGCTGCGCAGGTTGGCCTGCACGCCGATGCTGGCCAGGTTGGCGACATAGGGGCCCAGGATGCGCTCCAGATTGGAATTGACCAGCAGGATCTCCAGGCGCAGCGGCTGCCCCGCGGCATTGCGCAGGCGGTCGCCCTGCAACGTCCAGCCGGCCTCGCCAAGCAGGTGCAGTGCCTGGCGCAGCGTGGCCCGGGGAATGCCGTTGCCGTCGGTGGCGGGCATGCTTGGCGCCTCAAGGAACAAGGCCGGGCTCAGCGCGCTTTTGTACGCAGACAACAGCAGACGTTCCTTGCCGCTGGGCAGGCCGGTGGCGGCGAATTCACTGTTGGGGTAGTAGCTTTCGGTGCGCCGATAGGCGCCGCTGAACAGGGCGCGGTTGGTCCATTCGAAATCCAGCAGCAGGCCCAGCGCCTCGCGCACGCGTGGATCGCTATAGGCCGGGCGACGGGTATTGAAGAACAGGCCCTGGGTCTGCGTCGGGATCTTGTGGGGGATCTGCGCCTTGATCACGTCGCCGCGGCGCACGGCTGGAAAGTCGTAGCCGTTGGTCCAGTTCTTGGCCTGGTGCTCGATGTAGATGTCGAACTCGCCCGCCTTGAACGCTTCGAAGGCTACGTCGCTGTCCCGGTAGAACTCCACTTCCATGCGGTCGAAGTTGTACTTGCCGCGATTGACCGGCAGGTCCTTGCCCCACCAGTTGCGATCCCGCTCCAGCACCAGCCTTCTGCCCGGCACCACCTGGGTGATCCGATACGGGCCGCTGTTCACCGGCACCTCGAAGGTGGTGGCCTGGAAGTCCCGACCTTGCCAGTAGTGCTTGGGCAGGATCGGCAACTCGCCCAGGCGCAGGATCAGCAGCGGGTTGCCCGAACGCTTGAACACGAAGCGGATCCGCGTGGGGCTCAGCACATCGACCCGCAGCACTTCCTGCAGGTTGGTCCGGTACATCGGATGACCCTGGCTCAACAGCGTTCGGTAGGAGAACGCCACGTCCGCGGTGGTGATCGGATGGCCATCGTTGAAGCGCGCCTGCGGCCTGAGGTTGAACACGACCCAGCTGCGGCTTTCGTTGTATTCCACCGATTGGGCAATGAGGCCGTAGCTGGAGGTGGGTTCATCACCCGAAGGCGCGTATTGCCCGGTGCCGACCATCAACGGCTCGTTGAGCTCGTTGATGCCGTACTGCAGGAAGTTGGCGGTCTGGACCGGGCTGATGCCCTTGAAGGTATAGGGGTTGAGCGTGTCGAAGGTGCCGGAGGCCATCGTGCGCAAGGTGCCGCCCTTGGGAGCGTCGGCGTTGACCCAATCGAAGTGGCTGAAGCGAGCCGGGTATTTGAGCGATCCGAATTGCGCATAGCCATGGCTCTGGGTGATCGTCGCGTTGGCACAGGTGCTCAACGCAAGGCCCAGCAGGCTGAGAAGGAGGGGACGCATCAATTCATGAATCCGAACCGGTCGGCAATGACTTTGTTGCGCTTACAGTAACAGTTTGTCTCAGCAGGAAGAAGAGTGGTGATGGCATGCGGCCGTCCCTGCAACGTCCGCCAGAGCGGATCGTTGCGGGGTCAGGCGCACTCAGCGACGGTTCAGGTAGACCGTGAGGGTCTGGCCGGGCTTGAGCGCGTGTCCGCTGCGCGGATTCCAGCGCTTGAGGTGCTGCATCTCGACGTTGAAGCGCTTGGCGACCAAGTACAGTGAATCACCCTTGCGCACCTTGTAGGTGGTGGTTTTCTGCGCATCGCTGGCGGCCGACCCAGCCTTGGCTACCACCCGACCCTTGGCTTGTGTCTCGGCCTGCATCACCAGGGTCTGACCAACCTTGAGGTTCTTGCCGGTCAGGCGGTTCCAGCGCTGCAGGTCACGGGTGTCGACCTTGTTCGCCTTGGCGATCGACGCCAGGTTGTCGCCGCGGCGCACGGTGTACGACTTGGGTCGGCTGGGCTGTACCACCGCCACTTCGTCGAAGACACGCTGGGCAGGGGCCAGGGTCAGCAGTTCTTCGGGCTTCATGTTCGACAGGCTGGCGGTCAGCAATTGCGCCTTGGCCGTGGGCACCAGCAGGTGCTGGGTGGGCTCCATGGTCACGCGCTTCTTGAACGCCGGGTTGAGCTGGAACATCTCGTCTTCGTCGATGCCGGCCAGTGCCGCAACGCGCGACAGGTCGACGCGCTGGTTGACCTCCACCACATCGAAGTAAGGTTGGTTGGCGATCGGGTTGAGGTTCACACCGTAGGCTTGAGGCGACTGCACCAGTTCGGCCAGGGCCAGCAGCTTGGGCACGTAGTCACGGGTTTCCTGCGGCAGTGGCAGGTTCCAGTAATCGGTGGGCAGGCCCAGTTTCTCGTTGCGCTCCATGGCCCGGCTGACCGTACCTTCGCCGGCGTTGTAGGCCGCCAGGGCCAGCAGCCAGTCGCCGTTGAACATCTCGTGCAGCTTGCTCAGGTAGTCCAATGCCGCGCCGGTGGAGGCGGTGACATCGCGACGGCCGTCGTAGAAGTTGGTCTGGCGCAGGTTGAAGTAGCGACCCGTGGAGGGAATGAACTGCCACAGCCCGGAGGCATCTGAGCGCGAGTAGGCCATAGGGTTGAACGCGCTTTCGATGACTGGCAGCAGGGCCAGCTCCAACGGCATGTCGCGTTCTTCCAGGCGCTCGACGATATAGTGCATGTACAGGCTGCCGCGACCGCTGGCGCTTTCCAGGAACGACGGGTTGCTGACGAACCACAGGCGCTGCTGCTCGACGCGCGGGTTCATGGCAATGCTGTCTTGCAGCTGGAAACCGTCGCGGATGCGCTCCCACACATCGTGCGGGGCCTTCTTGGCCTGGGCCTGGTTGACGAAGATCGGCTTGGGCCGCACGTGGGCGGTCAGCGCATAGGGGCGGGCGTCCTGGCCAGTGCCTGAAGAGACGCTCGCCGTGTTCTGACAACCGGCCAGACCGGCGCACAGGGTGACCGCGATCGCTTGGGCCAGTCGCGTCAATGCGTCGGACTTGAGGGTTGTGCGTATGGATGACGACATTGGCTGGAGGATAGTTCCGCGCGAAAATGTCGGGCGATTCTAGAAAGTGACCGAAGGTCGGTCAACCTTTGAGAAATTTCCGACACAAATCAGCGGCCTTCAGAACTTATCTTTCCAACTACGTAAGGTTGCGAACACCGCCTGCGCCGTGCCATGAGCCGTTCCGGCCCGTTCGTCCGCTTTTTGTTTAACGGATGTTTCAGCAACCCGCAGAAAAGGGTTGGTGCGCTTTTCCAGGCCGATCGAAGTGGGCAGGGTGATAGCGTTGCGCTCACGCAACGCGGTGACCTCTTGCAGCCGCTGAACGATGTCGGGATTGCCTGGCTCGACCGCCGCGGCAAATTTCAGGTTGCTCAGGGTGTACTCGTGGGCGCTGTAGACCTGAGTGTCGTCAGGCAGTTGGGCCAGGCGCGACAGCGAGGCGTGCATCTGCTGCGGCGTGCCCTCGAAAAGGCGACCGCAGCCGGCGGCGAACAGCGTATCGCCCGGAAACAGCAGGGGCTGGGTATCGCTGGCGTGATAGAAGGCGATATGACCTGCCGTGTGCCCTGGTACGTCGTGCACCTGCAGGTGCAGACCGAGCACGTCCAAGGTGTCGCCGTCGTGCAGCGCGCGGTCGCGGGCCGGTATCGATTCCTGGGCGGGCCCGCTGACCTGGGCACCGGTGCGGCGCTTGAGCGCTTCGACGCCGCCCACATGGTCATTGTGGTGATGGGTGATGAGGATGTCGGTCAGGCGCACGTCGGGATGGGCGTCGAGCCATCGCTCGACCGGCCCGGCGTCGCCCGGATCCACCACTGCACATTCGCCCGCCGCAGTGTCTTGTAACAACCAGATGTAGTTGTCGGAGAAAGCGTTCAGCGCTTGAATCTGTATCATGGCTCGGTTCGCTTGATTTCGATTAATGGTCCATCTTAGTGCTGCGTCGGCATTAGGTGAACCTCAGCGTGGGAGATCGTCATGACCGATACCGCCTTTGCCCAGGCCGACCCACAGTGGCTGGACCTGATCGGCCAGGCCCGCGAGTGGTTCGCCGGGCCGCATGGCCAGCTGCTGCTGCGTGAGGAGCAGCGCCTGCTCGAGGAAGAGCTGGCGCGTTTCTTCGGTGGCTACCTGGTGCACTACGGCCCCAGCGCCGAGCCGCCACCGGTGGCCGGGCAGATCCACCGCAACGTGCGCATGGGCGCGCCGTTTCCAGGGGTCGAGATTGTCTGCGAGGAACAGGCCTGGCCCCTGGGCGAACACGCCGCCGACGTCGTGGTGCTGCAGCACGGGCTGGATTTCAGCCTGTCGCCCCATGGCCTGCTGCGCGAGGCGGCCAGCGCGGTACGGCCAGGCGGGCACCTGCTGATCGTCGGCATCAACCCGTGGAGCGCGTGGGGCGCACGGCGGGTGTTCGCCAAGGACGCCCTGCACAAGGCCCGCTGTTTCTCCGCCTCGCGGGTCGCCGACTGGCTGAACCTGCTGGGCTTCGGGCTGGAGAAACGCCGGTTCGGGTGTTATCGTCCGCCGCTTGCTTCGCCCAGCTGGCAGGCGCGTCTCGCCGGTCTGGAGCGGGTTGCCGGCAAGTGGCAGAGCGGCGGCGGAGGCTTCTATATATTGGTCGCGCGCAAGATGGTGGTGGGGCTGCGGCCACTGGTGCAGCAACGCCGCGAGCCCATGGGCAAGCTGTTGCCGCTGCCAATGGCCAAGGTCAACCGAGACAATCCGAACATCGATGGAAAAGCCTGATGAGTGACACTGTGGAAATCTTCACCGACGGCGCCTGCAAGGGCAATCCGGGCCCGGGTGGCTGGGGTGCGTTGCTGGTGTGCAAGGGCGTGGAGAAAGAGTTGTGGGGCGGCGAGAGCACCACCACCAACAACCGCATGGAGCTGACCGCTGCCATTCGCGGCCTGCAGGAGCTCAAGCGTGGCTGCAGCGTGCTGCTGGTGACCGACTCCGAATACGTGATGAAAGGCATCAACGAGTGGATGGTCAACTGGAAGAAACGCGGTTGGAAGACCGCCGCCAAGCAGCCGGTCAAGAACGCCGACCTGTGGCAACAGCTCGATGAACAGGTCAATCGCCATGAAGTGAAATGGCAGTGGGTCCGCGGCCACAACGGCCATCCGGGCAACGAACGCGCCGATGACCTGGCCAACCGCGGGGTCGATGAAGTGCGGGGGATGCGTCAGGCGTAGCCGGGCAGCCAGTCAGATAGCCCGAGGCAGGTCGCTGGGAGCGCCTGCCGTGCTGTGCTAGAGTTTCACCGCATGCGGTTCGATCTTCTCGAACCGACAGCTCTTCGTTTTACCCCTGATTTCCGCTTACCCGCTCGAGAGTTTTTGCCCATGGCCGTTCGTTCCGTAGTATTCGACACCGAAACCACCGGTATGCCGGTCACCGATGGCCATCGCGTGATCGAGATCGGCTGCGTCGAATTGATGGGACGCCGGTTGACCGGGCGCAACTTTCACGTCTACGTGCAGCCGGACCGACCCAGTGACGAGGGCGCCATTGGCGTGCACGGCATCACTGACGAGTTTCTGGTCGGCAAGCCCCGTTTCGCCGAGGTCGCCGACGAATTCTACGAGTTCATCCAGGGCGCGCAGATCATTGCTCACAACGCGACCTTCGACGTCGGCTTCCTGAACAACGAATTCAAGATCGCCGGCATGCCCGAGCGGGCCAACATTGCCGAGTACTGCACGGTGATCGACAGCCTGGCCATGGCGCGTGAGCGTCATCCGGGGCAGCGCAACAGCCTCGACGCGCTGTGCAAGCGCTACGGCATCGACAACTCCGGGCGCGAACTGCACGGCGCTTTGCTCGACTCGGAGATCCTTGCGGACGTCTACCTGGCCATGACCGGGGGGCAGACCAGTCTGTCGCTGGCCGGCAACGCCAGCGATGGCGACAGCAGCAGCCAGCAGGGCAGCGAGATTCGTCGCCTGCCTGCGGACCGTCGGCAGACGGCGATCATCCGCGCCAGTCAGGCCGAGCTCGACGAGCACATGGCGCGCCTGCAGATCATCGCCAAAGCCGCCGGAGCCGATGCGCTCTGGACGCAACTGGGCTCATAGGCCACCTCGGCGCACTCGGTGACGTTCTCTGCGCAAGTGTGCATCCGACTGGCCGACGCCAGCTTCGATGACTATGTACTGGGTGCCGATTTCAGTGCCCAGGTGTCTGGCTACGCCTCGCCCGAGTTCAATCGACCGGTAGCCGATTGGCCACTCAGGTCCATACGGGCCTACCGCAAGGACTATGGCATCGATCCAGCCGAGTTCGCCCGTTATCGCGAGCCCGACACTGGCGGCGCCATCTTCATGGCCTGGCTGGGTGAGAAAGCGGTCGGTCATGTGGTGGTCAGTCGGCACTGGAACAACCTCGCCTATGTCGACGAGCTGGCCGTGGATGCCTCGGCGCGCGGCTTGGGTGTGGCCAGGTCGCTGCTGGACGTGGTGCGGTTCTGGGCCGTGAAGCAAGGCCTGCCGGGCATCATGCTGGAAACCCAGAACAACAACCTGCCGGCCTGTCGTCTGTACGAGCGCTGCGGTTTCCGCCTGGGCGGCATCGATTACCTGCGTTATCAGGCGATCGATGCGGCCAGCCACGAGACGGCGCTGTTCTGGTACCGGTTATTCGCGGACGGGTGAGAGCAACGCCTGGGCATGGTGGGCGATGATTTCCAGCAGGGTCTTCTCGGCTGCCGAGCTCGACCCTGCGTTGCGCGTGAGGGCGTACAAGGTCACCGGCACGGCGGGCGACAGTGGGCAGGTGTCCAGCCCTTGATCACGCGCATCTGCCGCAGTGAACGGGTCGACGATGGCCAGGCCTTCGCCGGCTGCGACCATGCTGCGCATCAGCGGATAGGTCTGCACCCGCGTGTGGATTCGCGGCGGCGGATTGAGCGATTGCAGCTTGTGCTCGAGCACCAGGCTCAGCGGATCTTCCCCTTCCAGGCCGATCATCGCCTGTCCCGCGAGTTCATGCAGCGCGATGTAGCGATGCTTGGGAGAAAGCCATCCCTGCGGCGCCAGAAGCTGCACCTTGCCCTCGGCCAGGACCTGACTGCTGATGGAGGAATGCTGGGGGCAGTGCAGGCTGAGGCCGACGTCGGTCTGGTGCAGCAGCAGACTGCGCACCATCTCGTCGGTGTTCTGGACTCCCAGGATGCATGGCGTTTCACGGAAGCGTCGGCGCAGGGTCGCGATGCTCTGCGGCAACAACTGGTGCGCCAGGGAGGCCGTGCAGACCACGTGCAAACCAGGGTCCTGGTGCTCGCGCAAACCGTCGGCCAGGCGTTGCAAACGTTCGACCTGAGTCTGCACCGCGGCGATGTCGGCCTGCATGCGCAGGGTTTCCGGCGTGGGCTGGAAATGGCCGCGAACCCGTGCGAACAGCAGAAACCCCAGTTGCCGTTCGGCATCGTGCAGGGTTTGCTCCAGGGTTTGCGTGGAGATATCGAGCATCTGCGCGGCGCTCTTGAGTTCGCCGGTCTGGCAGAGCGCCTGGATGATTTCGATGTGGCGCAGTCTCATGCGCAGTCCGTACCAGCTAAGGGTTCGGAAGGTATGCTAACGCAAATCGGTGCACGGGCGATCAAGGGATTCGGATGATTTCCACGCCGCTCTGCACCAGTTGAAAACGGTCTTCGCCCAGGTGATTGACGCGATCGCCGATGGCCAGCTTGTAGGTGGAGGTCGGCGCGCTGCCTTCGACCGCCGGGGTCGATTCCTGAAACTCATGCACCGGGTAGATGCGACCTTCCGCATCGCGTGCATGAAATTGCCCAACCAGCACTGCAGCCATTTTATTTCCAACCTCTGAAGAATTTTGCGTGTATCTCGCTGGCACTGTAGACCTCTGTTTATTCAGGTAGTTTTGCCAGCGAGGAAAAATAGTGCGGGTTCCGGACTGGTGGCGGACAAACCGGGCCAAGTCATCTATAACTACCCCTCGATCAATCCACTACGAGGGTAACGACATGAGCAAGGTCTATTCGGTTGCGGTACTGGTCGGCAGCCTCAGGAAGGATTCCATCAACCGCAAGGTGGCTCTGGCACTGCAGGCCATGGCGCCTGACAACCTGGCGCTGAAGATCGTCGAAATCGGCGATCTGCCGCTCTACAACGAAGACATCGATGTCACGCCCCCCGCTGCTTATAACACCTTTCGCCAGGCGCTGGGCGAAGCCGATGCCGTGCTGTTCGTCACGCCCGAGTACAACCGCTCGGTGCCGGCGCCGTTGAAGAACGCGATCGACGTGGGTTCGCGCCCCTATGGCCAGAGCCACTTCACCGGCAAACCAGGCGCGGTGATGAGCGTCTCGCCCGGCGCCGTAGGTGGTTTCGGGGCCAACCAGCATCTGCGTCAGTGCATGGTGTTTCTCGACGTGGCGATGATGCAGCAGCCCGAAGCGTACCTGGGGCACGCCGGTGGCCTGTTCGACGAGAACGGGCAGGTGGTGGAGAAGAGCCGGCCATTCCTGCAGGGTTTCATCGATGCGTTCGGGCGCTGGGTTGAACGCGTGGCGTGATGGCGGGCCCGGCGGATTTTGGTCGATCCGCTCCCGGCGGGCAGGTAAACTGCGCCGCAACGCGCGGGCAGCAGTCGCCCGCGCATGGGTCAAGCGAACAAGAGAGCGGGTAAATGGGCGCACAGTGGAAAGCTAAACATCGTGAAGCAGCAGCCAACGCCAAGGGGCGGATCTTCGGCAAGCTGTCCAAGGAAATTTCGATCGCGGCACGTTCCGGTACCGATCCGGACACCAATGCCCGCCTGCGATTGGTGATCGAACAGGCCAAGAAGGCCTCGATGACCCGCGAGACGCTGGAACGTGCCATCAAGAAAGGCGCCGGCGTGGGCGACGATGCGGTCAACTACACGCTGGTCAAGTATGAAGGCTTTGCGCCGCACCAGGTGCCGGTGATCGTCGAGTGCCTGACCGACAACGTCAACCGCACCGTTTCGCAGATTCGCGTGCTGTTTCGCAAGGGCACGCTGGGCGCCGAGGGTTCGGTGTCCTGGGATTTCCATCACTATGGGATGATCGAGGCGACACCGGATTCGGCCGATGTCGATGCCGAGGAAGCGGCCATCGAAGCCGGTGCCCAGGAAGTCGAGGCGGCCGACGAGGGCGCGTTCCTGTTCCTGACCGAGACCACCGATCTGGACGCTGTCTGCAAGGCATTGCCGGGCCAGGGTTTCACCGTGGTGTCGGCGAAGATCGGCTACGTGCCGAAAAACCCGGTGACCCTGGACGATGCCGCGCAGCTGGCCGAAGTGGAGGATTTCCTGGATGCCATCGACGGCAACGACGACGTGCAGAACGTCTATGTAGGCCTGGCCGGCTGATTCAATCGGCACCTGCGGTGCATCAGGTTGATCGCATGTACCGCCGACGCGGCTCGCGCCGCTGCTACAGGGATCGGCTCATGCCGTGGGCGTGGGTTTGCGCCGCCGTGGGGTTGGGCGCATGCCGTGGGCGTGGGTTTGCACCGCGGTGGGATTGTGCGCATGCCGTGGGCGTGGGTTTGCGCCGCGGTGGGATCGGCGCATGCCGTGGGCGTGGGTTTGCGCCGCCGGTGTAGCAGCGACGCGAGCCGCGTCCGGGTTCGGCGCGGTAGGTCGGGCTGGACTCAGGCATCCAGGCTTCGGGTGATTTCCGCGAAGCTGGGGCGGGCCAGGACCTGAGGCTGGACGCACTGGCGCTGCAACGCCCACAGGTCATCGTCACTTTCGTTGCAACGCGTCAGTAGCTCTTCGAACAGCAAGCCGAAGGCGCGGACTTCGATGCGCTCCAGTGCCTGCGATACCTCGCCGCCGTCGCCGGGGTAGAACGAGGCGCCGCCGAAATCGCCGAACAGGCACTCGCCACTTTCCTGCCACAGCACGTTGTGGGCGTAGAAATCACCGTGGTTGATCCCGCGTGCATGCAGATGGGCGCCGACTCCGGCCATACCCCGCAGCAGGCGCAGCAAGGCATCGCGATCGATGGCGAAATCGGTCGAGTAGATGTCGCGCGTGCAGGACGCCAGGCTGGGCGGTCCTGCCAGGTTGGCAAACGACGGCTCGATCAGGGCCATGACCAGTCCGGCGGTACCGTCGGGATGCCCGCTCAGCCGGCCAAGTACCTCGATCAGTTGCGGATGCTCACCTGCGGCCATGCAGGCGTTGATTTCGTTGACCGGTGAACCGTCGCTGGTCATCGCTCCTTTGTACAACTTCACTGCCACCGGCTGCCCACTGTCCAGATGGGCGCGGTAGATGATCCCCGAAGCGCCTTCCCCCAGCTGCGCGTCCAGGCGCAGGTCGTCCCAGGCGATGTGTCCGCGCGTGCCTTCGCTGTGCGGTGTGGTGAAGGCTTCGCTCATCGGGTTGCCGGCATAGGCCAGCCAGGCCAGCCGCGGCAGGCGCAGCAGCCAGTCGGGCAGGGCCGGCAGACGGTTCGCCGACAGCCGCAGCAATTCGAGGTTTTCCAGTTGCGCCAGGCTGTCGGGCAAGGCCTGCAGACGGTTGCCCGAGAGCATCAGCTTCTGCATCTGCCGACAGTCGCCCAGTGCTTCGGGCAAGTGTTCGATACGGTTGTCGGTGAGAATCAGCCACCGCAACTGAGCGGGCAGCGCCTCTGCCGGGACGTGTTCGATCCGGTTGGCCTTGAAGCCCACCATGCTCAACTGCGGACAGCGCCCGATGCAGGCGGGCAATTCGGTAAAGGGATTGTCCGAGCAGAACAGCACCTTGAGCTTGTACAGCCGGTGCAGGTCATCGGGCAGGCGAGTCAGCGCGTTGCCGCTGAGGTTGAGCACCTCCAGGCTGTCGGCCAGGGTGAAGATGGCCTGGGGGAATTCGGTCAGGCCGCAGGACAGGTCCAGTCGGGTGGCGCCAGCCAGTTGGCCGGCTTCGAGCAGCTCGAGGGTATTCATGGGACAACCGTCGTCAAGGAAATCGCGGTGGCCATCATAGCGGTTCGTGGGCGTCACGCCACGTTCGCCGTTCGACCTTGGTCGGCTGGCAGCTCGGCCAACGCCAGCCATACTCAATGCTCGCCCTTCAATAACAACAATCCAGGGTTGGCTATCGATGAACTATCAGCAAGCGTACGCACGCTCCATTTCCGACCCGGCCGGGTTCTGGGCAGAACAGGCCCGGTCGGTCGCCTGGTCGCACCCTCCGCAGCACGTGCTCGATGTACAGCCAGACGGCACCCACCGCTGGTTCGCCGACGGCCGTCTCAATACCAGCTATCTGTGCCTGGACCGACAGGTGGCACTCGGCCGTGGTGCACAGACGGCGCTGATCTACGATTCACCGGTCACGGGGGTCCAGCAACGCTTTACCTATGAGGAGCTGCTCGACCACGTGGCGCGGCTGGCGGGCGTGCTCACTCGCCTGGGCGTGGGCAAGGGTGATGGCGTGGTGATCTACATGCCGATGGTGCCCGAGGCGGCCATGGCGATGCTGGCCTGCGCGCGGATCGGCGCGGTGCATTCGGTGGTGTTCGGTGGCTTTGCCGCCAACGAGCTGGCGCTGCGCATCGACGACTGCCGGCCCAAGCTGCTACTGACGGCCTCCTGCGGTGTGGAATTCGACCGCGTGATTGCCTACAAGCCCCTGGTGGACAAGGCCCTGAGCCTGGCACATCACGCCCCGCAGCAAGTGCTGGTACTGCAACGGCCGCAGGCCCTGGCGCACCTGCAGAGCGGGCGCGATCTGGACTGGCAGACGCAGTTGCAGGATGCAGAACCGGTCGCAGCCGTGGACATGGCCAGCGGCGATCCGCTGTACGTGATGTACACCTCCGGCACCACCGGCAAACCCAAGGGCATCGTCCGTGAAACCGGTGGCAACGCGGTCGCCCTGACTTTCACCATGGGCGCCATCTACGGTATGCGCGCGGGCGATGTCTGGTGGGGGATTTCCGACGTCGGCTGGGTAGTGGGTCACTCGTTGATCGTCTACGGACCGTTGATGTGCGGCTGCACCAGCATTCTCTACGAGGGCAAGCCGATTCGCACGCCCGATGCCGGCAGCTACTGGCGCGTGATCGAGCAATACCGGGTCAATGCGCTGTTCTGCGCGCCCACCGCCATGCGCGCGATTCGCAAGGAAGACCCGGAAGGGCGGTTGTTGCGCGACTATGACCTGAGCTCGTTGCGCCAGTTGTTCCTGGCCGGCGAGAAGCTCGATTCCAGTACTCACCGCTGGCTGGAAGAGCAGACCGGCAAGCCGGTCCACGACCACTGGTGGCAGACCGAAACAGGCTGGCCGGTGACCGCGCCCTGCATGGGCCTGGAGGGTTCGGCAGTGCGTGTGGGTTCGAGCAACCGGGCGGTTCCGGGCTATCACGTGCAGGTGCTGGACGAGCAAGGCGAGCTGCTGGCGCCGGGCGAGCAGGGCGCCATCGTCATCGCGCTGCCGTTGCCGCCGGGGTGCAGCCAGACCCTGTGGGGCGATCATTCGCGCTACCTGCAAAGCTACCTGGAACGCTACCCCGGCTACTACCACACCGGCGACGGTGGTTACCTGGACGCCGACGGCTATGTGCACATCATGGGGCGCACCGACGATGTCATCAACGTCTCGGGCCATCGGTTGTCGACCGGTGAAATGGAAGACCTGGTTGCCCGCCATGCCGACGTGGCCGAGTGCGCCGTGATCGGCGTCAGCGATGAAATCAAGGGCGAAGTGCCGTTGGCGCTGGTGGTGCTCAAGGACGGCAGTGACGTGAGCCCCAGCGTGCTGCAGACGCAACTGGTAGCGCAGGTACGGGAATCCATTGGCGCGCTGGCGTGTTTGCAGCGGGTGCTGGTGGTCAAGCGCCTGCCCAAGACGCGCTCTGGCAAGATTCTGCGTGCGGTGCTGCGCAAGATTGCCGCGCAGGAAGTGTTCGTCGCCCCCTCGACCATCGACGACCCGGCGATACTGGAGGAGATCGCCCAGGTACTCGCTGCGCGTTAGCCGAGCCGTTATCGGGGCAGTTGTTCATCGAGCAGGATCAACTGACCCAGTCGGCTGCGTGTGCGCATCAGGTCGATGACCGAACCCGCCAGGCTCTCGGCCAGCGGGCGTTCGCCGACCAGTATCAAGGTCTTGTCCTGGTCGTACAGCACGTCGATGAGGTTGATGAAGCGTTGCTGCACAGCGGTCGAACACTCGTCCAGTAGCGGCAGATGGTCGATGCTCCACCGCTCGAAACGTTTGCACAACGCCAAGTAGTCGATGACCGCCGTGGGTTCTTCACAGAGGTCGGCGAAATTGAAATGGACACGGTCGTCGTCGATCAGGCGCGCGCGTAGCTGGCGGTTGCCGACGTCCAGCGGCACCGGCTCCAGATCCGCTGGCGGCAGTTGCAGCCGCGCCCGCTGCGCCGGGGTTCCGGGCCATACATAGTGGCCGCGGGTGAAACGTTGTTGCGGTCGGTCCTGGGACAGGCTGCGGTAATCGGTGGCGCCGCCGACTTCCAGTACATCCATCCGGGCGTTGATCAGTTCGATAACGGGCAGGAAACGCTGGTGATAGAGGGGGTTGGGCAGCAGGCCTTCGGGTGGATAGTTGGAGGTCACGACCAGCAGGATGCCACGCTCGAAGAGGGCCTTGAACAGCCGCGTGATGAGCATGGCGTCGCCGATGTCGTGCACATGGAATTCGTCGAAACACAGCAGACGGCAGTTCTCCAGCAGCTCATCCAGGGTGCTAGCCAGTGGGTCGACGGCCTGCCGATGGCGGAACATACCCTGATGCAACTGGGCGAAAAAATCGTGGAAGTGCAGGCGGCGTTTTTCTTCCAAAGGAGCCGCCCTGAACAAGCCATCGAGCAGCCAGCTCTTGCCGCGCCCCACGGCGCCATGCAGGTACAGACTGCGTACTGCCGTGCTCTGCAGCAAGGCAGGCATGCGCTCGGCCATGCTGGCGATGACCCGCGTTTGATCGGCACCGAGGGTGTAGCCCGATTGCCTGGCCCGCTCGTCGAACCAAGTCTGCAACGCCACAGCGGCGTCGCCGGTTTCAGCCTTCGGCTCGGGTTTGAACAGGCGTTTGTACAGGGCGTGCAGCGACGGTAATGCGGTCAATCGGGGTGCTCCATGACGAACCGTGGGTCAACGCAGACCGGAGACCATTTGCGCAAGCACACTCAGCACATCGCCGCCCAGTCGCGCGGAGCGCTGGCCGTTCCAGCCGGTATGACTGTCCGGTGCGTCGTCGTGATCCTTGAACGGCATCTCCAGGGTCAACGACAGGCAGTCGAATCGCTCGCCGACGCTGTTGCAGGCCAGGGTCATGTTGGCCTCGCCCGGCTTGTCGCGGGTGTAGCCGTGCACTGCCTGGAAGTCAGGGGTACGGGCGCACAACAGGTCGCGGAAGGTCTGTTCCAGTTGGGCGATGCGTGGGGTATAGCCAGGGTTGCCTTCGCAGGCGGCGGTGAACACGTAGGGGATTTCTTCGTCACCGTGGGCGTCGATGAACAGGTCGACGCCATGCTTGTCCATCTGCTGCTGAACGAAGAACACTTCGGGCGTGTATTCGGCGCTTGAATCCTGCCAGGCGCGGTTCAGGTCGCGACCGCGGGCGTTGGTGCGCAGATGACCGTGCACGGCGCCATCGGGATTCATGTTCGGGACCAGGTACACGTCGGCCTTCTCCAGCAGCGCCTGGACCTCGGCATCATTGGCCTGCAGGCGATCGATCACGCCTTCCATGAACCACTGGGCCATGTGCTCGCCCGGATGCTGCTGGGCGATCAGCCACAGCCGACGCTTGCCCGGCGCACCATCGCCCTTGCGCAGCAGCGGTATTTCCCGCCCCTCGCAGCTTTGGCCCACGGCAAGCAGCTGCAAACCGGCCTCCATCACCGCGCGATCGATCAGGGCGTCGTGACGCTCGCGGCTATAAGGTTCGAAATAGGCAAACCACATGTCGCTGTTCTGCGCTTCGAGGCCGAAGCGCAGGGCCTGGCCATCGAACGTGCTGGGGACGCGGAACCAGTGCTTCTGATCGCTGGAGGCTACGGCATGGTAGCCGTGCCAGGCGTGACCATAGGAAGACTGGGCGGCGTTCTGCAACCTGAATTCGTAGCGTTGGCCAATCTGCAGCGCTGCGGCCTTGAAGTGAAACCACTGGAAGTGCGCGCTCTGACGGTCCGGGCGAATCGCCAGGTGCACGTCGAGCGGATCGCGTGCGTCGATGACTTCGATGTTGCCGCTGTCGAAGTCGGCACTGATCTGCGGGGAGGGGCGGGTCACGGTTGTGTTCCTGTACCTGAGTTCTTGTACCGCCACTGTACACCGAGCAGTGGGCCATCCCGCAACTAGCGCACGAACTTCTTTCATGCTTTTCGCAATGAGGTGCGATGTCGCTGAATCGATGACAGGCCGGTTAAGGGATGGTTCGTGCAACTTGAAGTCGGGGTCAATGCTGGGCAGAGGCGAAGTCGGAGAGGTCTTTTTATTTTTTGCACAAACTAATGCTGTGCTGTTTTTTTCCGGATTAACGATGTTGGGTGATAGCGGTCTGATATCGTGAAATTGTTATAAATCGTCAGCCCCCGAGCGCCCTGACGTACTAGCCTATTGCTTATATGGCGCAGAGCCATAACGTCGACAACATATAAGGTTTTCAGAAAAGTCGACCTAGGACAGGCAGTTAGAAGTTTAAGGTGGGCTCGCCATGGAATCATGTCAATTATTCATCATGCAGCGGGATTGCTACGGATGAATCGTTTCGTCTAGCGACTTCCCGTTCGGGATACTTATTGGAATACACCTTGAATCACTGGCGCTGGCAATCGCCGCGTGCAGGTGAAGTTGCGTGTGCGGTGCCCTCTGGTGCACTGCAAGAATCTGCTAGGAGCAAATATGGACAGTATCGTTGTTGCTGCGAAGTCGGCGCAAAGCACCTCGGAAATGGCGTGGGGCAATATAAAGCTGTTGGATACCAGCCTGGTCAAACTGCCAGTGGACCCCAGCGATGTCGCTTCCACTGCGCGTTCCGGCAACAACCTGATCGTCACCCTCAAATCTGGCGAACAAGTCACCATCGGCGACTTTTTCAAGGTCGATGCGGCGGGTCAGCAGAGCGAGTTGGTGTTCGAAGGCCAGGATGGTTTTCTCTGGCAGGCCAACTACGGCGAGCCCTTCACCGGCTTTACCTTTTCGGAAGCCTCGACCGCCGATGAATTGCTCTTGGCTGGCGCGGCCGCCAGCGGTTCCACGCCTGGCTGGATGCTGGCCGCGTTCGGTCTGGCGGGCGTGGGTGCCACGGGTGCCGCGGTGTCGGGCGGCGGTGGTGGAGGTGGCGGTGGCGGGACAGCATCACCCGTCACTCCGGTGCCACCGACCGATACCACGGCGCCCGGCGCGCCCACCGGGCTCATTTTTGCGCCCGATGGCAGTGGTGTTTCAGGCCGCGGCGAGAGCAACGCATCCGTAGTCGTTCGCGATGCTCAGGGCAACGTCGTGGGCAGCGGTACGGTGGATGCCGATGGCAATTTCCAGGTGGCGTTTCCGGCGCCTCAGACCAATGGCCAGCCGTTGCAGGTCGTCATCACCGACGCTTCAGGCAACAGCTCCGATCCGCTGGTGATCACCGCACCCGATACCACGGCGCCTGCAGCGCCCGCCGGGCTGGCGTTGACCGGCGACGGCGCGACCTTGACCGGCACGGGGGAGCCTGGTGCCACGATCACCGTGCTCAATGCTTCGGGCGGGGTGCTGGGTTCGGCGGTGGTGGCGGCCGATGGGTCGTTCAGCCTGGTCCTGAACCCGCCGCAGGTCAACGGTGAAGCGTTGAGCGCAACACAGACCGATGCAGCGGGCAACCTATCGCCGGCCGCCAGCCTGGTCGCACCCGATCTGACACCTGACACCGCCCCTGATCCGACACCAGACCCTACGCCTGATCCAACACCCGATCCTACGCCTGACCCCACGCCTGATCCGACCCCTGATCCAACACCCGACACCACCGCTCCGGCGGTGCCGACGGGCCTCGCGGTCAGTGCCAACGGCGGTGTAATGGTCGGCCGTGGTGAAGCGGGCACTGTTGTCAACGTCACCGATGCTGGCGGTAACCTCATCGCCACCGGGACCGTGGACGCCAATGGCAACTTCCGCGTGGACCTCAATCCCGCCCAGGCCAACGGTCAGGGTCTGGAGGTGACCCTGACCGACGCCTCGGGCAATGTCTCGGCGCCGGGCAACGTCGTCGCGCCGGACATCGAAGCGCCTGCAGCACCTACCGGCCTGAGCATCGATGGCACAGGCCTGGTGTTCAGCGGACGCGCCGAAGCCGGTGCCACGGTGGTGGTGCGCGACGCGGCGGGCACTCTGCTCGGCTCGGGCACGGCCAATGCCAGCGGGAGTTTCCAGATCACCTTGAATACCCCTCAGGTCGACGGACAAACCCTCAGCGTGGTGGCCACCGACGCGGCGGGCAATGCGTCGCTGCCCGGCCAGTTGCAGGTGCCGGACCTGACGGTTTCCGAACCTATTTCCGAGTTCGTCATCAGCGCCGACGGGTTCTCCTGCGGCGGCCGTGGCCAAGCGGGCGATACCGTAACCATCACCAACGCGGCCGGGGATGTGGTCGGCAGCGCGCAGGTGAACGCATTCGGTCGGTTCTTCATTCGCTTCGCGCTGCGTCTGGCCCCCAACGAGCCCATTACCGCCACGCAGACCGATGACAACGGCAACGTTACCTCCACGCTCAGCGCGCTGGTGCCCGATGACATCGGCCCTGGCACTCCGGACAACCTCAGCCTCAGCCAGGACGGCCTGACCCTGACTGGTACTGGCACTGCCGGCGACACCGTACGTGTCTTCACCAGCCAGGGCGTGTTGCTGGGCAGTGCGCTGGTCAATGCCGACGGCACGTTCTCGATCACCCTCGGCCAGGCTCAGACCAATGGCGAGATCCTGACCCTCATTGCCACCGATTTCGATAACGAAAACTCGGTGCCCGTGCCGTTCGTGGCTGCCGACAGCACGGCTCCGGCCATCGTCGGCAACGTTGGCTTTGGCGCCGACGGGACGACCCTGACCGGCACCGGCGAGCCGGGTGCCACGGTGACCGTGCGCGATGCGCAAGGCAACGTGATCGGCACCGCTACGGTGGACCAGGCCGGCAATTTCGTCGTGGCGCTGGCTCCGGCCCAGGCCGATGGGCAAGTACTCAGCGTTACCCAGACCGACGCGGCGGGTAACATTTCGGCCGCGGTGCAAACGACGGCGCCCGATATTACCGCTGGCGTGGAGCCGAGCCAGGTGACCATCAGTGCTGACGGCACTCTGGTCAGCGGCCGTGGCCAGCCCGGCGACACCATTACCGTCACCGGCACGGGCGGGGTGGTCCTGGCCAGCGGCCCGGTTGCCGCCGACGGCACCTTCAGCCTCGTCCTCGATCCGGCGCAGACCAACGGCCAGGCGCTGCTGGTCGGTCAACAGGACGCGGCCGGCAATGCGTCGGCCACTGTTGGCCTGACCGCACCGGACCTGGAAGCGCCCGTGGCGCCTGGCAACCTGGCGCTGGACGCCACCGGTACGCTGCTCTCGGGCCTCGGCGAGGCTGGTACTACGGTAACGGTCAAGAACGCTGCGGGCACGGTGCTGGGTACGGCACTGGTCGCTGCGGACGGTACCTTCCAGGTCACGCTTTCAGGGGCTCAGGCCAACGGCCAGGCATTGACGGTGAGTGCCGTGGATGCCGCTGGCAACAGCTCGCCTGCGGTACCCTTCACGGCGCCGGACACGACCGCGCCGAATGCGGTCACCAACCTGCTGGTCAGCGCCGATGGCCTGACCCTGACCGGTCGCGGTGAGCCCGGCGCCACGGTCACCATCACCAACGCCAGTGGCGCGATCGTCGGCACCGCTACGGTCGGTGCCAACGGTAATTTCAGCACGGGCCTGGCTCCCGCTGTGGTCGAAGGCGATGTACTCACCGCCGTGCAGGCCGACGCGGCGACCAATGTCTCGCTACCGGCGACCGTCGTTGCGCCCGATGCCATCGGCCCCGAAACGCCTGGCAATCTGGCCCTGAGCGGTGACGGTGTACAGCTGACCGGTACCGGCAGCGTGGGTAACACGGTCAATGTGTTCGGCCCCCAAGGCAACCTGTTGGGCACCGCCATCGTCGGCGCCAATGGCACCTTCGTCATTACCCTCAACCCGGACCAGACCAATGGCGAAGTGTTGTCGGTGGTCGCCACCGATGCGCGAGGCGAGGACTCGGTACCGGTCGAAATCACCGCATTCGATTCGACTGCGCCCGACCCCGTGGGTGGCGTGACCATCAGCGCCAACGGTACGACTGTGACCGGTACCGGCGAAGTCGGCGCCACCGTTACTGTACGTGGCGCCAACGGTGCCGTGATCGGCACGGCCACGGTGGCCACCGATGGCACCTTCAGCGTCACGTTGAACACGCCGCAACTCAATGCGCAGTTGCTGCAAGTCACGCAGACCGATGCAGCGGGCAACAGTGCTGACGCTGTCGATCTGATCGCGCCTGACCTGACCGCGCCTGCCGCGCTGTCGCAGTTGGCTGTGAGCACTGATGGCCTGACCCTGACCGGACGTGGCGAGGTCGGCGCGACGGTCACGGTGCTGGCACCCAACGGTGTGGCTTTGGGAACCGCGACGGTGGGCGGCGACGGTTTGTTCAGCGTCACCTTGAACACGGTACAGACCAATGGCCAGAGCCTGAGCGTGAGCCAGAGCGATGCCGCCGGCAACCGCTCGCCGATCGCCCTCGCGCAGGCACCTGACACCGATGTGCCTGCCGCGCCCAGCGCACTGCAGCTCAACGGCAGCGGCACCGTGTTGAACGGCCTAGGCGAGGCGGGCGCTACCGTGCGCGTGGTGGATGCCAATGGCGTTGCGCTGGGCACTGCCGTGGTCGGCGCCAACGGCACCTTCCAGGTCACCCTCGTTCCGGCCCAGGCCAACGGCCAATTGCTCGAAGTTACCCAGACCGATGGCGCCGGGCAGACCTCGGTACCGGTGGCAATCACCGCTGGCGACAGCACGGCGCCAGGCGCCTTGGCCAATGTGGCCCTGAGCCGCGATGGGCTGAGCGTGACCGGCACCGGTGAAAGCGGCGCCACGGTCACGGTACGCGCGGCTAACGGCGCCGTGCTCGGCAGCGCCGTAGTGCGCACGGACGGCACCTTCAGCGTCGAGCTGGCCAGTGCGCAGGTCAATGGCGAACGCTTGGGTGTGGCCCAGGCCGACCCAAGTGGCAATCTGTCGCCGACCACGTTCGTTACCGCCGCCGATGTCACCCCACCCGGCGCTCCGGCGACGCTGGCGCTGGACGCCAGCGGCCTGGTGCTGACCGGTACCGGCGAGGCCGGCGCCACGGTGCGTATCACCAACGCCCAGGGCACGCTGCTGGGCACTGGCACGGTTGCCGCCAACGGCACGTTCAGCATCACTTTGAGCGCGCCGCAGACCAACGGCCAGAGCCTCAAGGCCGTGGCCACCGACGCGGCCAGCAACAGCTCGGCGGCCAGTACCCTGGTCGCTGCAGACACCACAGCGCCAGTTCCGGTCGGCAACCTTGCGATCAGTCCCGATGGCCTGACGCTGTCGGGCACCGGTGAAGCGGGTGCCAGCGTGGCGGTACGTGCGGCCAACGGCGATCTGATCGGCACCGGTACCGTGGGGGCCAATGGCATCTTCCTGATTACCTTGACCCGCGCCGCGCTGCAGAGTGACGTGTTGAACGTGATCGAGACCGATGCGGCTGGCAATGCATCGACTCCTGTCACCGTCAACGGCCCGGACGGCAGCGAACCGGTCGCGCCAGGCAGCCTGGTGATAAGCCTCGACGGATCCACGTTGACTGGCACCTCGCTGGCCGGCAACACCGTGACCGTGGTCAATGCACAAGGCGCGTTGCTGGGCTCGGCCGTCGCCAATGCCGCCGGGCAGTTCAGCGTGACCCTCTCGCCCGCCCAGATCAACGGCGAGTTGCTGAGCGTGCAAGCCAGCGACGGTATCCGCGTGTCGGTACCGACCTTGCTCACTGCCTTCGACGATACCCCGCCGCAGGCGCTGGACAATGTACTGCTCAGCGCCAATGGCAGCACGCTCAGCGGGGCCGGTGAAGCCGGCGCCACGGTCAATGTCCGCGATGCCAACGGCCAACTGCTCGGTACCGGCACGGTCGCCACCGATGGCACCTTCAGTATCACCTTCGTTCCGGCCCTGATTGACCGGCAGGTGCTGACGGCTACCCAGAGCGACCCCAGCGGCAATGTGTCTGCGGCGGTCAGCCTGACCGCGCCGGACCTCACGGCGCCGCCCGCGCCCTCGGGCTTGAGCCTGAACGCTCAGGGCACGATTCTGAACGGTCTTGGCGAAGCCGGGACCACGGTCGTGGTGCGCGATGCGGCCGGTGCGATTGTCGGCAACGGCACCGTCGCAGCCGACGGTACGTTCCAGATCAGCGTGAGCCCGGCACAGTTGACCGGCACCACCCTGCAGGTGACCTTGACCGACACGGCCGGCAACATTTCGCCCGTCGCTGCTCTGCCAGTGGCGGATGTCACCGCGCCCGGCGTGGTGACCGGCCTGCAGCTCAACGTCGCGGGCACGGTGCTGACCGGCAAGGGCGAGGTGGGCGCGACGGTCAGCGTGACCGCAGCCGATGGCACCGTGTTGGGCACTGCCGTGGTCGGCGCGACCGGCAGCTTCGTGGTCAACCTGGTGCCCGCGCAGGCCAATGGCGAGCTGCTCGATGTGCAGCAGACGGACGCGGCCGGCAATCTATCGTTGCCGGTGGCACTGATTGCCGCCGACGTCACCGCCCCAAGCGCCTTGAACAACGTCGTCATCAGTGCCAACGGCGCGGTGGTCAGCGGGGTGGGTGAGGCGGGTGCCACGGTGCGGGTCTTGACCAGCGCCGGTGCCGAACTGGGCACGGCGACGGTCGGCACCGATGGGCGCTTCTCGATCACTCTGACGACGCCGCAGATCAATCTGCAGTCGCTCACCGTGACCCAGGCCGATGGCGCTGGCAACTTCTCGCCCAACGTCAACCTGCTCGCGCCCGACCTGCAGGCGCCGAACGCGCCGACCAATGTCGTGCTGACCGCGCAAGGCTCGGCCGTGACCGGCCTGGCCGAGCCTGGCACGGTGGTGTCGGTGGTGGTCAGCGACGCCCAGGGTAATATCCTGGGCAGTGCAACCGTGGCCGCCAACGGCACTTTCCAAGTCAACCTGACCACGCCGCAAACCAACGGCCAGACCCTGCTGGTGACGTCCACCGATGCCGCTGGCAATGTGTCTACATCCATCACGGTGATTGCCGCCGACCTCACGGCGCCCACCCAGGCCACCGACCTTGCGGTCAACCCGGGCGGTACGCTGTTGGCCGGTAAAGGTGAAGTGGGTGCCACGGTCACGGTGTTCGATGCCCAGGGCACGCAGATCGGCACCGGTACCGTCGGGCCGAACGGAAGCTTCCTGGTCAACGTGACGCCGGTAGCGCAGAACGCCGTATTGAGCGTGATTCTCACCGATGGTGTTGGCAATGCTTCGTTGCCGGCCACGGTGACCGTGCCCGACGCCAACGGACCCGATCAACCGACCGCGCTGGTGCTCAGCGCCGATGGCCTGCGCCTGAGCGGTCTCGCCGATGCGGGCAATACCATAACCGTACGCGGCCCCAATGGCGTGCTCGGCACCACCACGGTCAATGCCGATGGTACGTTCCAACTGACTTTGAGTGCTGCGCAGACCAATGGCGAGTTGCTGGATGTGGTTGCCAGCACCGGTGGTTTCAACTCGCTGCCTGGCCAAGTCACGGCCGTGGACAGCACCGCGCCGGCGTTGACCAACGTGGCCATCAGCAACGACGGCAGCCTGATCACCGGGCGCGGCGAAGCCGGTGCCACGGTGACCGTGCTCAACCCGGTCGGTGTGGCGATTGCCACCGCCACCGTTGGCGTCACTGGCCAGTTCAGCGTGACCTTGACGCCGCCGCAGATCGACGCGCAACGCTTGCAAGTGAACCAGGTCGATGCGGCCGGCAACAGCTCGACGCCGTCCACCGTGACCGCGCCAGACCTGACGGCGCCTGCAGGGGTGCTGCAGCCACTGGTAAGCGCTGATGGCCTGGTCGTCACCGGGCGCGGTGAAGCCGGTGCGACAGTCACCGTGTTCGCCAGCAATGGCGTGGTACTGGGCAGCGGCGTGGTCGATGGCAATGGCGTGTTCAGCGTCAACCTCAACCAGGCACAGAACAACGGCCAGACCCTGACCCTGTTGCAGCGCGATCTGGCGGGCAATGAATCGCCGGTCGTCAACGTGCAGGCCGGCGACACCTCGATTCCCCTGGCGCCCGCTGCGCTGGTACTCGACAGCAGCGGGTTGTTGCTCAGTGGTATTGGTGAGCCGGGCGCGAGCGTGCAGGTCAGGAATGCCAACGGTGACGTTGTCGGCAGCGGGGTGGTAGGCGCCAATGGTCGCTTCCAGATTACCCTGGACACGCCACAGGTCGCCGGGCAGTTGTTGGCCGTCACGCAGAGCGATACGGCCGGTAATACTTCACCTTCCACACCCGTGACCTCAGCGGACATTACGCCACCGACCGTGCTGATCAACGTTGCGTTGAGCAGCGATGGACGGGTGGTGACCGGTACCGGTGAAGCCGGTGCCAACGTGACGGTACGCAGCGCTGCTGGCGTGCCCCTGGGCAGCGCCTTAGTGGCCGCCGATGGCAGTTTCAACGTCATCCTCAGCAGTCCGCAAATCAATGGCCAGACGTTGTCGCTGGTGCAGGTCGATGCCGCCAGCAATGCTTCACCCACGTTTACCCTGCAGGCCGCCGACATCACCGCGCCTGCCGCGCCGACCGAGTTGTCGTTGAGCCGGGCGGGTACGCTGTTTTCCGGTTTCACCGAAGCGGGCGCCACTGTCAGCATTACCGGCGCGCAGGGCCAGGTGCTCGGCACAGGTGTGGCCGGCACTGACGGTACCTTCGCCATCACGCTGGCGTCGGCCCAAGCCAATGGCCAGACACTGCGGGTCACAGCCACTGACGGTGCTGGCAATACCTCGCTGCCAGGCACCCTGGTGGCTGCCGACATCACGCCACCGGTCGCGGTCAGCAATCTGGTGGTCAGCGCCGACGGCAACGTGCTCGGCGGTTCGGGCGAGGCCAATGCCACGGTGCGTGTCACCGCCGCCAATGGCGATCTGCTCGGCACCGGCACGGTGAACGCGGGCGGTACCTTCCTGATTACCTTGAACCGGCCGGCCACGCTGGGCGACGTGCTGACCGTGATCGAAACCGATGCGGCGGGTAATCCGTCGTTGCCGGCCCAGGTCAACGGTCCGGATGGCGGTGCCCCGAGCGCGCCGGCCAATCTGCTGCTGACGCTGGAGGGCGCCATTCTCACCGGCACCGGTTCGGCCGGTGCGATCATTCGTGTCACCAGCACGACCGGCGTGCTGCTGGGCACTGGCACGGTCGATGGGTCAGGTGCGTTCAGTATTCTGCTCGATACCCCGCAACGCAACGGCGAAGTGCTCAGCGTGCAAGCCAGTGACGCGATCGGCCGCGTGTCGATTGCAGTACCCTTCGCGGCCGCTGACACCACCGCGCCCGATACCCTGGCCAATGTGCAGATCAGCGCCAATGGTGCCTTGATCACCGGCACGGGCGAGGCGGGTGCGCAAGTGACGGTGCGCGATGCGCTGAACCAGTCGGTGGGCACCGCGACGGTGGCAGCGGATGGCACGTTCACGGTCGCCTTGACGCCAGCCCAGACCAACCTGCAGGTGCTCAACGTGACCCAGGCCGATACGGCCGGCAATCTGTCGCCGGGTGTGGCCGTGACCGCACCGGACCTCACGGCACCCGAAGCGCCGGTCGCCCTGGTGCTCAACGATGTCGGTACGGTCTTGACCGGCACCGGCGAGGCAGGCGCCAACATAGTGGTACGCAATGCCGTGGGCGCCCAGGTCGGCGCAGGCATCGTGGGCGCCAACGGCAGCTTCCAGATTACCCTGGACACCCCGCAGATCGACGGCGGTGCGTTGCGGGTCACGCTGAGCGATGCTGCAGGCAACGTGTCCCTGGCGGGCAGCGTGATCGGCCGCGATACCCTGGCGCCGTTGGCCGTGATCACCCCGGTCATCAACGCCGATGGCACCTTGATCAGCGGGCGTGGCGAGGCGGGTGCGACCGTCACGGTCACCACCGTCACCGGTACCGTGCTCGCCTCGGCCCTGGTTGCCGCCAACGGGACCTTCAGCGTGGCGCTCGACCCGGCGCAGGCCAACGGCCAGCTTCTGGACGTGCTACAGACCGATGCGGCTGGCAATGCTTCAGTACCCGTGGCGCTCACCGCGCCGGACATCACACCGCCCACGGCCCTCAGCGCTGTGCTCATCAGCGGCGATGGTGTGGTGGTCACCGGGCGTGGCGAGGCTGGTGCGCTGGTTCGCGTACTGGTAGGGAATACCGAACTGGGCCGCGCCCAGGTCGACGCCAGCGGTCAATTCTCGGTCACGTTGAACACTGCGCAGGTGAACCTGCAGCAACTGACCGTCACTCAGGTCGATGGGGCAGGCAACTTCTCCGCCAACGTCACCCTGAATGCCCCGGACTTGCAAGCGCCGCCCGCACCGACCAATGTCGTGCTCAGTCCCCAAGGCGGTGCGGTCATTGGCCAGGCCGAGCCCGGCACCGTGGTATCGGTGGTGGTCAGCGACGCCCAGGGCAATGTGCTGGGCAGCGCTATCGTGGCCGCCAACGGCACCTTCCAGGTCGAGCTGGCGTTCCCGCAGACCAACGGCCAGACACTGCTGGTCACTTCTACCGATGCCGCCGGCAACACCTCGACCAGTGTCACGGTGATCGCCGCCGACCTCACCGCTCCGGACGCACCGACCGCGCTGGTGGTCGGCCTCGATGGCCTGACCGTGGCAGGCCAGGGCGAAATAGGCGCTACCGTCAACGTGCGCGCTGCCAATGGCGATCTGCTCGGCATCGGTCGGGTGGGTGCGAATGGCACCTTCAGTATCACGCTCAATCGCGCTGCCACTGAAAACGAGGTGCTCAACGTCACCTTGACCGATGCGGCCACCAACGTTTCGACGGCCGCAACCGTCGTGGCGCCGGACGTGAACGGTCCTGATCAACCCACTTCACTGCTCCTGAGCGGCAACGGCTTGAGCCTGAGCGGGCAGGGCGATGTGGGCAACACCATCACTGTACGCAGCGTGACCGGCGTAGTCCTGGGCACGACTGTGGTCGACGCCAACGGCAACTTCTTGGTTGCACTGAGCGCGGCGCAAACCAACGGCGAGACGCTGGAAGTCGTCGCCACCAGCGGCGCCCTGGTGTCGTTGCCAGCACTGATCACCGTGGCCGACATCACGCCTCCCGGTCTCATCACTAACCTGCAGGTCAGCCTCGACGGCACCCAGGTCAGCGGGCGCGGCGAAGCAGGAGCCACCGTGACCATTCGTGGCCCTGACAACGCCGTACTGGGCACGACGACGGTGGGCGTCACTGGCGCATTCAGTGTGACGCTCAACGACGCGCAAACCAACGGCGAGGTGCTCACGGCCGTGCAGGTCGACGGTAGCAACAACCCTTCGGCTGCAGCCACCGTCACTGCTCGCGACAGCACGCTGCCCGATGCTCCGGTAGCGATTCTCAATGCTGGCGGCACGGCGGTCAGCGGCACTGCCGAGGCGGGTACCGTGGTCAGGGTCATCGTCAGCGATGCCCAGGGCAACGTACTCGGCACCACAATCGTGGCGCCCGATGGCAGCTATCAGATCGATCTGCTTGAAGCCCAGGCCAACGGCCAGACCTTGCTGGTGACCTCGACCGATGCGGCAGGCAATGTATCGGCAACCACCACGCTGTTTGCGCCGGACATCACGCCACCGGCGCAGGTGACCGGTCTGGTCATCAGCCCCGACGGCGACCTGCTGGCCGGGCGCGGCGAGCCAGGTGCTCAAGTGACCGTGCGCGATGCTGGCGGGAACCCCATCGGTACCGGCCTGGTCGGTGCCAGCGGCAGCTTCATCGTCACCCTGACTACCCCCGTCGTTCCTGGCGCCGTGCTCTCGGTGGTGCAGCAAGATGCCGCCGGTAATCCGTCCATTGCCCTGAACATCACTGCACCGGACGGTACCGGTCCGGATCAACCGAGCGCCTTGGTGCTCACTACCGATGGCCTGCAACTGAGCGGCCAGGCCGACGCCGGCAACACCGTGACCGTGCGCGGTGCCACTGGTGTGGTGCTGGGCACGGCCGTGGCCGACGCCAACGGTGCGTTCACGATCGTTCTGTCGACCGCGCAACTCAACGGCGAACAGCTTGAAGTGATTGCCAGCCTGGGTGCGCAGGTCTCGATACCTGCGCCGTTCCAGGCGCTCGATGTGACCGCGCCGGGGGCGCTGACCGATCTGGTGGCCAGTGCAGATGGCACCCAACTGACCGGTCGCGGTGAAGTGGGCGCGACGGTTACGGTCATTGCACCCAATGGTGATGTACTGGGCAGCGTGGTCATCGGTATCACCGGCGCCTTCACCGTGCCGTTCACGGTGCCGCAGCTGGGTGGCGGCAACCTGACGGTGTCGCAGACCGACGTGGCGGGCAACGTTTCGCCGACGGCACTGGTGCCTGCGGTGGACAGCACACCGCCCGTGGCGCCGAGCGCCACCGTTGAGCTCAACGGCAACGCCGTGGTGGGCACGGCCGAACCGGGCAGCGTGGTCACGGTGATCGTCAGCGATGCCCAAGGCAATGTCCTGGGGACCGCCACGGTCGCCTCCGACGGCACCTACCAGGTCGTGCTCGATGCGGCGCAGACTAATGGGCAGACGCTGCTGGTGACCTCCACCGATACAGCCGGCAACGTGTCCTCGACCACGGTCGTGGTCGCGCCCGACACCACTGTGCCCGACGCAGTCACCAACCTGGTGGTCAGCGCCGATGGGACGCTGTTGACCGGCAAGGGCGAGGTCGGTGCCCGAGTCACGGTGCTGGGGGCGGGCGGTCTGTCCGTAGGCACGGCCACGGTCGATGCCAATGGCAACTTCACGGTCACCCTCGATCCGGTCTCCGCAGACCGTACCCTGCTCAGCGTTACCCAGGCCGACCAGGCCGGCAACGTTTCATCAATCGTCACCGTCACCACGCCTGACATCAATGGCCCTGACGTACCGACGGCGCTGTTGCTCAGCACCGACGGTCTGCAGGTGGTTGGCCAGGGTGACATCGGCAACCTGATCACCGTGCGCAACCTGCAAGGCACCGTGCTGGGTACGGCGACCGTCGATGGCAACGGGGCGTTCCAGGTCCAGCTTGCCACCGCGCAACTCAATGGCGAGATCCTTCAGGTCACTGCCGCCGACGGTGCGCTGACCTCGCTGCCCGCCCAATTGGTAGCGCCGGATGTGACGGCGCCGACCAACCTCGCCGAGCTGTCGGTCAGCCTTGACGGCACGCTGTTGACCGGTCGTGGCGAAGCCGGCGCCACCGTGGTCGTCACTGGCCCCGGCAATGTCATTCTGGGCACCGCCGTTGTGGCCGTGACCGGAATTTTCACCGCCAACCTGACCACGCCGCAGCTCAATGGCCAAGCCTTGAGCGTGGTGCAGACCGACACGGCCGGCAACACCTCGGCGGCGCTCGTCGCCCTGGCCGGCGACCGCACGCCACCGTTGGCGCCTGTCGATCTGGCCGTGATCAACCAAGGTCTGGTACTCACCGGCAGCGGGGAGCCCGGTGCGCAGGTCACGGTCAGCAACGCTCAGAACATCGTGTTGGGTACGGGCACAGTGCTGCTCGATGGTAGCTTCCAGGTTGTATTGAGCCAGGCGCAGGTCAATGGCCAGGCGCTGGGCGTGACCCTGACCGATGCTGCGGGCAACGTGTCGGTGCCAGGCGCTGTGCTGGCCGGCGACACCACCGCGCCGGTGGCCTTGACCAACATCACCATCAGCAACGACGGCGCTTTGACCAGCGTGCTGAACGGCAAGGGTGAACCGGGGGCTGTCGTCACCGTGACACGCCTGGACGGGATCGAACTGGGCAGTGGCACAGTGTCGGCGGCAGGTAATTTCAACATCATCCTGACGCCGGCCGTCACCACCGGCGAGCCGTTGAACCTGGTGCAGGTCGACGCAGCGGGCAACGTCTCGCCGATCGCGACGATCAACTCGCCAGACACCACTGCACCCGATCCGCTGACCCAGGTCGCGATCAACCTCACCACTGGGGCGACCGTGACCGGGCGTGGCGAGGCTGGGGCGACCGTGACGGTCAAGGATGCCGCGGGCGTGGTACTGGGCACCGCGCAGGTGGCGGGCGACAACAGCTTCGTGGTGACCTTGTCGCCAGCGCAGATCAACAACCAACCACTGACCGTCGCGCAGACGGACCTGTCCGGCAACGTCGGCGCGAGCACGCCGATCTTCGCGCCTGACCTGACGCCTCCGTCAGCCCCTACGCAACTGGCGCTCAATGCCAGTGGCACCGTGCTCAGCGGCCTGGGCGAAGCAAACGCCACTGTCATCGTCAAGAATGCGGCAGGCGCAACGCTGGGCGCGGCGACCACGGTGGGTGCTGATGGCACTTTCCAGGTCACCTTGCCAGCGCAGCAAAACGGTCAATCGCTGGTGGTGACCCTGACCGACGCGGCCGGCAATGTGTCGGGGCCGGGCAGTCTGACCGCCCCTGATGTGACACAACCAGCAGCGCCGACCATCCTGGCGCTGAACGCGAATGGCACCTTGATCACAGGTACAGGGGAGGCCGGCGCGCAGATAGTCGTGCGCAACAACCTCAACGTCTCGGTGGGCACCGGTACGGTCAACGCCGACGGCACCTACAGCGTCACCCTGAGCGTGCCGCAGATCAATGGCGAAGTGCTCAGCGTCCGCCAGGTCGACGCCGCAGGCAATGCCTCGGTGGCCGTCACCGTCACCGCCAGCGACCTCCAGGCCCCGAGCGCCTTGGTCAACCTGACGGTGTCGAGCAACGGTCTGCAACTCACCGGCAGCGGTGAAGCCTTGGCGCGCATCGTGGTCAAGAACGTGCTGGGCGTGCAGATCGGCGCAGCGACCGCCGATGCCAATGGCCTCTTCACAGTCAACCTGGCCACCCCGCAGCTCAACGGTCAGTTGCTGGTCGTGACCCAGGCCGACCTGGCCGGCAACGTCTCGGTGCCGGTCAACTTCTCGGTACCCGACGTCACCGCGCCTGTGGCCCTGACGCTGGCGGCGGTCAGCGCCGACGGTCGAATCGTCACCGGGCGTGGCGAGGCCGGCGCGACGGTTAGCGTCACCGGCCCGCTCAACGCATCGCTGGGCACGGCAGTCGTGGCCGCCGACGGTACGTTCAGTGTGACCCTGAGCACGCCGCAGACCAACTTCGAGGCCTTGCTGCTGGTTCAGCGCGACGCTGCGGGAAATGTCTCCGCCGGTGTCACCGTCAATGCCCCGGACCTCACGCCACCGGCACTGCCGACCGGCCTGGGTCTGAGCGTCGACGGGCTGGTGTTCAACGGCACGGCTGAAGCCGGTGCGCGGGTGTTCGTGACCAACGCGCAGGGTGCGTCGCTGGGCAATGTCCTGGTCGGCGCCAACGGCACCTTCAGCGTTCCGCTGAGCCTGGCCCAACTCAACGGCGGGACCCTGGAGGTGTATGCCCAGGATGCCGCCGGCAACAAGTCGGCACTGGCGCGCTTGAGTGTTCCCGATATCACCCCGCCGAGCCTGGCCACGCAGTTGGTGGTGAATGCCGACGGTACCCTGTTGACCGGCAAGGGCGAGGCCGGGGCGACCGTCAGTGTCGGCCTGGTGGTTGGCCAGACGCCTGTCGTGCTGGGCACCGCTGTGGTCGATGCCAACGGCAACTTCCAAGTGCCGCTGGTGCCGGCTGCGCTGGGCGGGCAATTGCTCACGGTCATCCAGACCGATGCGGCAGGCAATCCGTCGGCGGGCGCTGAGTTGAACATTCCACTGGAGCTGCCACCCGCTGCGCCCCTGGCAAGCGCCATCACCAGCAATGGTGTGACCCTGACCGGCACCACCGAGGCCGGCACCACGGTGATCGTGCGCAACGCCGGTGGAACCGTATTGGGCAGCGCGGTCGCCACCGGTACCACCTTCACCGTGACCCTGAACCCGCCGCAGGCCAACGGCCAGGTGCTGGAACTGCACGCGACCAAAGGCGCGCTGACGTCGGTGGCGACCTTCTTCACCGCGGTGGACAGCACCGCGCCGGTCCCGATCACCGAACTGAACGTCAACGGTACCGGTACCGTGGTCACCGGTCGCGGCGAGGTGGGCGCTACCGTGCGGGTCAGCAATGGCGCCGGCGTGGTGGTCGGAACCGGGTTGGTTGGCGCGAACGGCACCTTCGCCGTGCTGCTGCCGGTGGCACAGGCGAACGGTGGCGTACTCACGGCGGTTCAGGTCGATGCGGCGCAAAACGTCTCCACAGGTGTGACGGTCCCCGCACCGGACATCATCGCGCCCGTTGCGCCGGTGGTAACCGGCCTGGGCAATGCCGGGCTGACCCTCAGCGGCACCGGTGAAGTGGGTACCACTGCTACCGTCTACAACGCGGCAGGCGTGGCCATCGGCACCACCACCGTACTGCCCAATGGCACCTTCGCGGTGACGTTGAGCAGCCCGCAACTCAATGGACAGTTGCTCAGCGTCAAGCTGACCGACGCGGCGGGCAACGTGTCGGTGGCAACGCCGTTCCTCACGCTCGACACCACGCCTCCTGCTGCCTTGGTCAATGTGGCCCTGGCGACCAGTGGCAGTACCGTGACCGGGCAGGGCGAGGCGGGCGCACGGGTGACCGTCAGCGTCGGTGGCGTGGCTCTGGGCACTGCCGTGGTCGACGCCAGCGGTAATTTCAGCGTCAACCTCAGCGCCGCGCAGCTCAATGGTCAGCAATTGACTGTAGTGCAGACCGACGCCGCCGGGCTGACATCGCCGGTCACTGCGCTGACGGCCCGCGATGCGACCGCGCCGAATGCACCGACCGCACTGGTGCTGGTCGGTGGCGTCAGCCTCACGGGTGTGGGTGAGGCCAACAGCACCGTGAAAGTCTACGGCGCCAACAATGCCTTGCTGGCCGAGGGGCCGGTGAATGGCCTGGGCCTGTTCAGCGTGACCCTGGCATCACCGCAGCTCAACGGCGGCGCTTTGCGGGTGACGCTGACCGACGCGGCTGGCAACGTGTCCGCCGCGGGTCAACTGGGTGTGGCCGATACCACACCTCCGTCTGCGCCCACCGCGACCATCAGTGCCAGCGGCACCGTGGTTTCGGGCACAGGCGAGGCGGGTGCCACGGTCAGCGTGCGCAGCGGCGCCAGCGTCCTGGGTACTGCCGTGGTCGCTGCCAACGGCACCTACAGCGTTACGCTCAATGCCGCGCAGATCAACAGCCAGGTCCTGACCGTCACTCAGGCCGACGCTGCAGCCAACGTTTCGCCCGCGACCACCACCACGGCGCCGGACCTGACCCCGCCGAACGTGGCCACCGGGCTGGCCGTGGCTGGCAGTGGCCTGACCTTGAGCGGCACCGGCGAGCCCGGCGCCACTGTCAGCGTCAAAGCCGCCAACGGCGTCGTGCTCAATGTCGCGCCTGTCACCGTCGGCACCGACGGTACGTTCACCGTGGCCCTGAACGCCGCGCAGATCAACGGCGAACGCCTGAGCGTCACCCTGACCGATGCACGCGGCAACGTCAGCGCCGGTGCAGCGGTGGTGGCTCCGGACATCGACGTCAACGAACCGGTGATCGCTTCCAGCAACCTGGCGACGGCAACCGTCAACATCACCCCGGTGACGGTGGACAGCACTTACACCAACACCAGCGTCAGCCTGCTGCTGGGCCAAGTCAAAGCCTTCGGCTTTACTGTCGCCTCCGGTACCGTGACCGATCCGTTGATCACAGTGACCAACAATGCGGCGCTCGGTGTGTTGCCCGCTTCGGCTTTCGCCCTGGAGGTGCAGAACGCTGCGGGCACTTGGGTCACCCTGGCCAACAGCGTCACCAATCCGCAGTTGCTCAACCTGATTGGACTGGGCACCAACCAGGTCCAGGCCGACATCAGCCCGCTGCAAGCCGGCAACTACCGGCTGACCGTGGCCAGCAACCTGGTGTCGCTGCTCGACAGCCTGAGCACCCAGATCCAGTTCTCCACCACCAGCCTGACCCAGTTCACCGGCACGCCCACCGCGCTCAACGGTAACGTCGTCACCGATCCCGGCGTGAACGGCCTGGCCGACCGCACCGGCCCGGACAATGGTGCAGTGCTGCAGGTGCTCAAGAACGGCACCTACGTGAGCGCCGGTGCAGGCACTGTGGTGCAGGGGCTGTACGGTCAACTGACCATCGATGCCACCGGCAAGTACACCTACAACCCGAGCGGTGCCGTCGCCACCGTAGGCAAGGTCGAGGACTTCCAGTACCAGCTGGTGCACCCCAATGGCCTGACTTCCAGTGCTCACCTGTATGTGCGCATCGACAGCGCCAACGTCACCGAGGTGTGGAACCCCAACAACCTGGCTGCCAACGCCACGCTGGTGGATGCCGTCAACGACACCGCGACAAGCGCCTTGAGTCTGGTTGGCCAGTTCACCGACACCACGGCCACCTTGGGTAGCTACACCAGCGGCACGCTAGGCGGTCGCGGCGAGTTCACCTTCAGCGTGGCACCCAACACCTCCAGCGATCTGACCTTGTCCGTCACCGGCAGCGGCCTGTCGCTGTTGTCGCCGGTCAACTTCGTGTTGTCCAAGCTGCAGGCCAACGGCAGCTACGTGCAGGTAGGGGCCTACTCGGGTGCCAATCTGATCGCGGTCGGTAGCGCAGGCCTGGGAGTGCGGGTCGAGGACCAGACGGCGGGCACCTATCGCCTGACCATCACCAACGGCGGCCTGGGTGTGTCGTCGAGCTACACCGCCAGCGTGCGCCAGGAGGCCACCTCGACCAACACCTTCGTCGTCGGCAGCGCAACCACTGCCACGGGCAACCTGCTGACCGGTGTGGGCGCTGATGTGGTGGGCTCTCCCTACACTTCGCTCAGCGTGCTGAGCGCCGGGGCCTTCGTGCTGCCGGGGGTGAACGGGGTGAGCATCGCCGGTGCCCACGGCTCGCTGCTGGTCAACGCCGACGGCAGCTACGCCTACACGCCGACCTTGAACCAGAGCGGCACGGCGGTGGGGCAGAGCGACGTGTTCACCTACCAGCTCAACCATCCGACCGGGGCCAGCGATACCGCGACCCTGACCATCAGCCTCAGCAACGCGGCTGCGCCGACCAGCTTCGCGCGCCTGGCGTCTTTCGACAGCGACGATGTCAGCGCCGTCCACGTCGCCGCTGCCGGCAGCGACCTGCACGACCAGCAGGGCACTTCGGCCGACGATGTGCTCGATGGAGCCCAGGGCGGTGCGCTGACCCTGCAGGGGCATGAAGGCAACGACACTCTGGTCATCTACGACCAGGCCTTCGCCTCGGTGGATGGGGGTGCCGGGATCGATACCCTGAAGTGGAATGGCGGCGATGCCGACATCGACCTGAGCAATCTGGCCGCGCGCATCAACAACATCGAGGTCATCGACCTGAACCAGTCGAGCAAGGTCAACCTGACCTTGAGCCTGAGCGATCTGCTTTCGGTCACCGACGCCAGCACCGACAAGCTGCTGATTCTGGGCGACAGCCACGACACCGTGCACATGACCGGCGCGACCTGGGCTCCGGGCGCCATCCAGACCGACAATGGCGTGCAGTACAACGTCTACACTGCGCAGGAGGATCCATCGCACCATCTATGGGTGCAGAGCGGTATCAGTGTCGTCTGATACTCGCAATCCACGTCAGGCCTTCGGGCCTGGTGTTGCGGCAGGAAGTCGCACGTCGCCTGTCTCGGGCGTGTCAGGAACAACAGGAAGTGGAGGATTGGCTTGAAGTGGACCTTTTTGGCAGCACAGTTTTCGGTGGCCGTTCTGGCCTTGAGTAGCACAACGCTGTACACCCTGTCGGCACAGGCCGCAGACACCGTCGAACCCGAACTGCGGATCATCAGCCCCAGCCGTCTGGAAACCCGCCCCGACTCGCGCGTCGGGCTTCATCCACGCCCCACTGCCCGGCCCGCAGCCGTGCCTGGTCCTGCTCAACAGCATGACACCGACCTGGCTGCGCCGATAGCCGGCAGCCAGCTGGGCCTGGCCCAGGCGGTTCGCTTGGCGGTGGAATGGCATCCGAGCATCGCTGAAGCGATCGGCACCCTCTACCAGCAGGGCGAGGGCATCAACGTCGCGCGCGCCGGTTATTACCCGCGCATCACCGGCGGCCTGCGCGGTGGCCTCGACAGCTCCTACGGCGGTAACGGCACCAGTCAGGCGGTGAACATTTCGCTGAAGCAGATGCTGTATGACTTCGGCAAGGTCGACAGCGCCGTCGATGTGGCCAAGGCGCGGGTCGCCCGCAGCCAGGCGCAGGTGCTGCTGAGCATCGATCAAGTGGCGCGCGACACCTCCCAGGCCTACATCGAGGTGCAGCGCTACAAGCGCCTGCTCGAGATCGCCCGCGAGCAGATCAAGGGCATCGCCGGCATCGCCGAGCTTGCCCGTCAGCGCAGCGACATGGGCGCCGCGACCCGTTCCGACGTGGTCCAGGCCAAGTCGCGCGAAGACGGCGCGAGGGCCACGCTGTTGCAGTATGAAGCGCTGTACAACCGCTGGCGGGCCAACCTGATCAACCTGGTAGGGCGCGCCGCGCCGTTCGACGTCAACGACGACTTTCCGTCCTCACTGCTGGCCTCCTGCAGCACCGCCGAGCCGGACATGAACGCCTTGCCGGGGATTCTGGTGGCCAACGCGCAACGGGTCGAAGCCCAGGCGGCCATCCGCCAGGCCCGCGCCGACGGACTGCCGACCCTGTCGGTCGACCCCACGCTTAACCATTATCTGGACAGCAATTACAACAGCAACAATTCCAACATCGACCGGACCCAGGCCGGCATCTTCATCAACCTCGACGTACCGTTCTACCAGGGCGGCGCCACCACCGCCCGCACCGCAGCGGCCACCTACGCCCTGACCGCCGCCGATTCGGCCGAAGACGCCGCAAGGCTGCAGGCGCGCCAGGGGCTGTTCGAAGCCCAGGCGCAGACCGCCAGCCTGGACCGTCGACTCGGTTCGCTGCAGTACCGCCAGACCAGCATCGTCGAAGCCCGCGAGTTGTATGGCCAGCAGTACCTGGAATTGGGCACGCGGCCGCTGCTGGACCTGCTCAACGCCGAGCAGGAAATCCACCAATCACGTTTCGACCTGGCCAATACCGAAGCCGACCTGCGCCGCCTGCAGGTGGACTGCCTGTACAGCACCGGCGCCCTGCGCAGTGCCTACCGGATCGATCGGAGCACCATCCAAGGCGTGGAGATCCTGCCATGAACGATGCCGTGAACCTGCCGCTGGACCCGGAAACGGCGCAACCCCACGAAACCTTTTCGCGCCAGGACTACCAGGTCTGGCTCGATGCGATTCTGGGGGTGGCGCGCCACTACCGCCTGGAATGCTCGGCCGAAAACGTGCGCATCGCGTCGATGCGCGCCGACGATTCGAGCGTCGAGGACGTGCTGCGGCAGATGGCCCGTCAGGCCGGGCTGACCATCAAGTTCGCCCACTACGACCCCACCACCCTGACCCAATGGCGCACGCCATTGGTGGTGCAGCTCAAGGACGGTCAGGTGGGCATCATCCAGGTGCTCGGCGACGACGAGCAGATCGGCATCGCCTACAGCGGCGACCTAGGACTGCAGAGCAGCATCGACCGCCAGACCCTGCTGGACAACGCCCTGCGTACGGTGATCCTGCGTCCGGCTCGACCGGTCAGCGACGTGCGCACCAACGACTACATCAAGCCCTACGACGAGCACTGGTTCCGCAAGATCGTCCTGCGCGACCTGCGGCCCTACGGTCACGTCATGCTGGCCTCGCTGGTGGCCAACGTGCTCGGGCTGGGCGGGGTGCTGTTCTCCATGCAGGTGTACGACCGGGTCATCCCGGCCGAATCCCTGCCCACGCTGTACGTGCTGTTCGGCGGTGTGCTGCTGGCGATCGTCTTCGACTTCATCATGCGCATCATGCGCATGAAGATCACCGACCTGCTGGGCAAGCGCGCCGACCTGCGGGTCAGCGACCTGGTGTTCGGTCACGCCCTGCGCCTGCGCAACTCGGCACGGCCCAAGTCGACCGGCTCGTTCATCTCGCAGCTGCGCGAGTTGGAATCGCTGCGCGACCTGATCACCTCCAGCACCGCCACGGCGCTGGCCGACCTGCCGTTCTTCCTGATCTTCCTGGTGGTGTTCTACCTGATCGGTGGGCCGCTGGTGCTGATTCCCTTGTGCGCGCTGGTGGCCATGGTGGTGCCGGGGCTCTTGGCCCAACGCAAGCTGGCGCGTCTGGCCAACGAGTCCATGCGCGAGTCGGCCCTGCGCAACGCCATGCTGGTGGAAACCGTGCAGGGCATGGACGACATCAAGAGCCTGCAGGCCGAACAGCGCTTCCAGCAGCAGTGGAACCACTACAACGCCGTGGCAGCGGACAGCAGCCTGCGCCTGCGCACCTTGACCAACGGCCTGGTGGCCTGGACACAGAACGTGCAGAGCGCGGTGTTCGCCATCGTCATCGTGTTCGGCGCCCCCATGGTGATCGCCGGTGACCTCACCACCGGCAGCCTGGTGGCGGCCTCGATCCTGGCCTCGCGGATGATGGCGCCGGTGTCGCAACTGACCCACGTGCTGACGCGCTGGCAACAGGCCAAAGTGGCCCTGGAAGGGCTCAACCGTCTGATGCTGCTGCCTGTCGATCACCCCGAAGGCGCCCAGCGCGTGCACCTGCCGGTGATCGGCGGGCGCTACGCGCTCAA
Source organism: Pseudomonas sp. UBA6276 (assembly GCF_002438365.1). Taxonomy (NCBI): domain Bacteria; kingdom Pseudomonadati; phylum Pseudomonadota; class Gammaproteobacteria; order Pseudomonadales; family Pseudomonadaceae; genus Pseudomonas; species Pseudomonas sp. UBA6276. The sequence goes on along the minus strand of NZ_DJUS01000163.1, from coordinate 31,377 downwards.
GCGTGCCAGCTTCAAATACAGTGAGGAATCGCGCACCCCGGCGCTGACCGTCAACGACCTGACCATCGCGCCCGGCGAACGCATCGCCGTCCTCGGCCGCAACGGGGCAGGCAAGTCGACCCTGCTCCAGGCATTGGCCGGTGGCCTGGACCTGAGCGGCGGCAGTATCACGCTCGACGGTGTGGCCCTGGGACACATAGACCCGGCCGACGTGCGTCGTGACATCGGCCTGCTCACGCAGAATTCACGGCTGTTCCACGGCAGCCTGCGCGAGAACCTGATCATGGGCGCCGGGCAGGCCTCGGATCAGGAAATCATTGCGGCGCTGGAGATCACTGGCGCGCTGGATTTCGTCCGCCAGTGTCCGACCGGCATGGATCACTTGATCCTGGAAGGCGGCCTCGGCCTGTCGGGTGGCCAGCGCCAGTCGCTGCTGCTGTCGCGCCTGTTGATCCGTCAGCCGCACATCCTGCTGCTCGACGAACCCACCGCGTCCCTGGACGAGACCACCGAGCGCCGGCTGATCCACAACCTGGCCACCTGGGGGCAGGGGCGCACGATCATCGTCGCCACCCACCGCACCAGCGTGCTGGCGCTGGTCGACCGGATCATCGTGGTCGACAACGGCCAGGTGGTCATCGACGACACCAAGGAAAACGCCATCGCCACGCTGTCGCGTCCCAAGGGCGCGGCTTAATCAAGGAGGGCAGGGCAAATGGACACAGGCAAGGGTTTCAAGGTGCTGGGCTCCGGTGAATTCAAGCGCATTCCGCTGCTCAGCGAAGACGGTGCGCCCGGCCAGTCGTATTATCAGGACGGTGTCGACGACTCCACCGTGGTGCGCGCGACCCGCGTGGTGTGGGTATCGGTCGCCATGCTCCTGGCGTTCTTCGTCTGGGCCTTCTTTTTCGAAGTGGTGGAAGTCTCCACCGGCACCGGCAAGGTGATTCCTAGCTCGCGGGAGCAGGTGATCCAGTCGCTCGAAGGCGGGATCATCGCCGAGATGAATGTGACCGAAGGGGCGATCGTGGAGCGCGGGCAAGTGCTGGCCCAGTTGGATCCGACCAAGACCGAATCCAACTTCGGCGAAAGCGCGGCCAAATACCGGGCCACGTTGGCCAGCGTCGCCCGGCTGCAGGCCGAGGTCGGGCTCAAGCCGCTGAAATTTCCCCCCGAGCTCGATGCCTACCCGGCACTGCTCAAGGCTGAAACCGAGCTGTACAACGCCCGCCGTCGTGGCCTGGACGATTCCCTGACCGGCATCAACGAGTCGCTGCGTCTGGTGCGCAGCGAGTTGCAGATCACCGATAACCTGGCCAGGACCGGGGCGGCCAGCCGCGTGGAAGTCCTGCGCCTGAATCGGCAGCGGTCGGAACTCGAACTCAAGCTCACCGAGGCGCGCTCCGATTACATGGTGCGTGCCCGCGAGGAACTGGCCAAGGCCAACGCCGACGTCGAAACCCTCACCGCCGTGCTCAAGGGCCGCTCCGATTCAGTCTCGCGCCTGACCCTGCGTTCGCCGGTACGGGGCATCGTCAAGGATATCGAGGTCACCACCATCGGTGGCGTGGTACCGCCCAACGGCCAACTCATGCAAATCGTGCCGCTGGACGAGCGTCTGCTGATCGAGGCGCGCATCTCGCCTCGCGACATCGCCTTCATCCATCCCGACCAGCAGGCCAAGGTGAAGATCACCGCCTACGACTATTCGATCTACGGCGGGCTTGACGGCAAGGTCGTCACCATCTCGCCCGACACCCTTCAGGATGAGGTCAAACCGGAAGTGTTCTATTACCGCGTGTTCATCCGCACCGATTCCGACTCGCTGGAAAACAAGGCCGGCAAGACCTTCGCCATCGTCCCCGGGATGATCGCCACGGTGGACATCACCACGGGGCACAAGACGGTATTGGATTACCTGATCAAGCCACTGAACCGGGCCAAGGAAGCCCTGCGCGAACGCTAGCAGCAGCAGGGGGGCTTGCCAGCCAGGCCCGTCGGCGATTTCCAGCTCGGGCAATAGGCAGCACGCACCACCTGGGCCAGGCAGTAGCCACGGTTGCGTACCGAGCGGATCAGGCGTTCACCACCGCTGCATTGGCCAAACTTGCTTTGCAGGCGGCTCAGGGACATTTCCAGGCCGTTGTAGTGGCTGGGGTCCTTGCCCAGTCCGGCAATCAGCGCTTCCTTGCTGATGACCCGCTCGCTGCTGAAGGCGAGCAGGCTCAGCAGCCAACATTCGGTACGTGTCAGACCCACGGTGATACCGTTCTGGGTCAGGGTGCAGTCGACGTCATTGAACCACCAGAAACCACGCGCCAGCTGCGCTTCGTCGGTTGTCTGGTGGGCTGTATAGAGCTGATTGTTGATGGATGAAAATTTGTCGCCAAGATCCGTAGGCATGAGGTCGTTCCTTCAAAACGTAGAGCTGGATACAGTTGTCGTATCACTCCAAGCCTAGTACGCCGTGAAAAAACCGCCAATGCCCATCGGTCTGGTGAAAACCGCCTTTCAGTGGAAAGCGCTGGGCGGCGGCGAAATGCACCCACGGTTCAGCCGGTAGCCGCTGCCGCGCACACTCTGGATCACGTTGGTGCCGAAGACTTGACGGATGCTGCTGCGCAGCCGGCTGACGAATTTCTCCACCACACGCATGTCGAAGGTCCGCAGATTCAGCCCCAGCAGTTGCGCCAGATCGTCGAAGCTCAGTTGGTGATGCGGCGCGTACAGCAACGCCAGGACGACCTGAACCTGCGCAAAGGTCAGGTCCAGCCGCCGGGTTTCATCCTCCAGACACAGACGCGCGGGGTCCACCACCGGCGGCGTCAGGTTCCAGTAGTCCGGGTTCTGGAACAGTTCGACGTAAAACGTCTCGCGCGCAGGCTCAGTGCTTGGCAGGCGCAAGACATGGTCGGCTCCAGCCTGCTGATAGTCCTGGCGAATGGCCGCATCGGCGCCCGTCAAGGCCACCAGTATCGAAGCCCAGCTGTTGCCGCGGCGGATATTGTCGACCCAGCGTATGCCTTTCTGGCGTTCACCACGGCCAGGCTCGACGAGAATGGCCTTGTGCCGGCTCGATTCATAGTCATACGCCGGCTGCAACTCCGGCTGCAGGCCCTCGACGGGTAGAGAAAGGTCTTGAAGGTAGCGTTCGAGCGAGTCGGTCCGTGAAGTATCGCTGCAGAGCATGAGAAGGCGTGGTTCGAGCGGGTGAAACAGTGCAGCCAAAACATCCATGTGTATCATTCCTGATGTCCGCCGAGCCGGCGAACAAGGCGCAGCATCGAGCTGCTTTTATCCGAGTCGTTACACTGTGTACTGGCGCTACGCTATCGGCAAGCGACTTTGGTCGTAGCTCTGCTTGCCGATGGCTTGTCACGCCCCTGTTGCGTTGCGTATTTTGTGCCCATCGCCGCGTGCGGCATTCAACGTCAAGGACAGAGACATGAGTATCGAAGGACCGCGTACGGTCGCCGAGCACCTGCGCGGTGTCGATGAAATCGAGTGCGTCACACCTGACCTCAACGGCGTGCCGCGCGGCAAGGTGATGACCGCCGAGGGCTTTCAGGAAGGGCGGCGGCTGCAGCTGGCCAGCGGCGTATTGCTGCAATGCATCATGGGCGGCTATCCGCCCAGCCGCTACTACGGCGCCGATGACGGCGACGTCGCGCTGGTGCCCGACCTGACTCGGCTGCACCGCCTGCCGTGGAGCGAGCCGCCCCGCGCCTGGGTGGTCTGCGATGCCGAGGAGCTGACCGGTGGCTTCTCCCCGCTGTCGACCCGCGGCCTACTCAAGACAGTCCTGGCCCGCTATGGCCGTCTGGGGTTGGCGCCGGTGGTGGCCACCGAGTTGGAGTTCTTCGTGTTCGCCGCTAATCCCGACCCGTTGCTGCCGTTCCAGGCGCCGATCGGCCTGGATGGTCGACGGGAGGACGGCAGCAGCGCGTTCAGCGTCGGCTCCAACAACGGTCTGCGGCCGTTCTTCACCGAGGTCTATCGCAGCATGGCGGCGATGGGCCTGCCACGCGACACGGTGATGCACGAAATGGGCGTCAGCCAGTTCGAAATCAACCTGCTCCATGGTGATCCGCTGCTGTTGGCCGACCAGACCTTTCTGTTCAAGCACCTGCTCAAGGAAGTCGGGCTCAAGCATGGGCTCAGTGTGGTGTGCATGGCCAAGCCGCTGGCGCGGGTGGCCGGAAGCTCCATGCACATACACCAGAGTGTGGTAGCGGTGGACAGCGGCCTGAACGTGTTCAGCGACGCTTGCGACCAGCCCACCGATGCCTTCCGCCACTTCATCGGTGGGCAACAGGCGGCCATGGCCGATTTCACCGCGCTGCTGGCGCCCAACGTGAATTCCTACCAGCGCCTCTGCCAGCCGTATGCGTCGCCCAACAATGCCTGCTGGTCCTACGACAATCGCGCCGCCGGGCTGCGCATCCCCGCCAGCGTGGCCAGTGCGCGGCGGGTCGAGAACCGCCTGCCAGGTGCGGACGCCAATCCCTACCTGGCGATCGCCGCCAGCCTTGCCGCCGGTCTGCACGGCATCGAACAGCGACTGGAGCCGTCCCCGCCCATGCAGGGCGACCTCGCGGTGCCCGATGAATTGTCCTTGCCATGTACCTTGCATGCCGCTCTGGAGCGTCTGAAACGAAGCCTGTTGGCCAGGGAACTGTTCGGCGATGTGTTCATCGAAGGCTACATCGCGACCAAGACCCTGGAGCTGGCGAGTTTCTTCGATGAAATCACCCCTTGGGAGCGCCGGGTACTGGCGGCCCAGGCTTGATCCTGCAACAGCTTGATGCAGGTGACGCTCCTTTCCCGCAGCGGTCCGCCGAAGTGGCGGGGGGGCCGTCGCCCGTGACCTGATCGTTCCGACACTCTTTACCGCGGACCTGCAATGCGCCAAATCTGGAAAAACTTTCGAGCCCTGTATTTCGCTTCACTGATGATGCTGATCGGCTCTGGTCTATTGAGTACCTACCTGGCCCTGCGCCTGTCGGCCGAGCAGGTCGACAGCCTGTGGGTCGGTGCCCTGATGGCAGCCAACTATTTCGGTCTGGCTCTGGGCGGCAAGATCGGCCACAGACTGATCGCCCGCGTGGGGCACATACGCGCCTACGCCACCTGCGCCGGTATCGTCGGCGCGGCCGTGCTGGGCCATGGCCTGGTAAATTACCTGCCAGCCTGGCTGTTCCTGCGGGTCATCGTTGGCCTGGGCATGATGTGCCAGTACATGGTGATCGAAAGCTGGCTCAACGAGCAGGCTGACACCAAGCAGCGTGGGGCGGTGTTCAGCGGTTACATGATCGCGTCCTACCTCGGCCTGGTACTGGGTCAGCTGATCCTGGTCGTGCATCCGCAACTGGGCCTGGAACTGCTCATGCTGGTTGCCCTGTGCTTCGCCCTGTGCCTGGTACCGGTTGCGCTCACGCGACGGATTCACCCGGCGCCGATGCACCCGGCGCCCATGGAACCGCGCTTCTTCCTCAGTCGGGTACCGCAGTCGCTGAGCACCGTGCTCGGATCCGGTCTGATCGTTGGCTCGTTCTATGGCCTGGCACCGCTGTATGCCTCACAGCAGGGGTTGAGCACCGAGCAGGTGGGCTTGTTCATGGGTTCGTGCATCTTTGCCGGCCTGCTGGTTCAATGGCCACTAGGCTGGCTGTCGGACCGCTACGACCGTGCTCTGCTGATCCGATGCGTGGCCGTGGGTATCGCCATTGCTGCACTGCCTTTGGCGCTGATTCCGACCGTGCCGCTGGAAGTGCTGTTTGCCGCCGGCTTCCTGGTATCGTTGCTGCAGTTCTCGTTGTATCCATTGGCCGTGGCGTTTTCCAACGACCACGTGGAAGCCGATCGGCGCGTGTCGCTGACCGCGATGCTGTTGGTGACCTACGGGGTGGGTGCCAGTGTCGGCCCGCTGGTGGCCGGCGTGCTGATGAAGCAGTTCGGCAGCCAGATGCTGTATGCCTTCTTCTGCTTCTTCGCCGTGGTGCTGGTCTGGCGCATCCGGCCGAAGGCGGTGACCAACCTGCATGTGGTGGACGATGCGCCGCTGCATCACGTCGCCATGCCCGCGGCCAACTCGCCGCTGGCCGCGGCCCTGGACCCCCGTGTCGACGAGCACTTGGTGCAAGAGCAGATGCAGAACACCGAGCCTGCCGACGAGGAGCCGGCCAAACCCGTGTAGGGAGCGGCAGGGCCGCGCGTGATGCGCGGCCTGGGTTCAGAAGTCGTCTCTGTCGAAGCGCTGCGCTTCACGTTGCAATTGATGCACGAAACGTTCGATCTGGCGTTGTACCAAGCCAGGAATGTTGTGGAAGCGCACACCCACGAAGGTGGTGTCGATGCGTTCCTCGAAATGCAGGTGGCGCAGCTCGACCGACGTGGTCATGGCGCCGAAGGGCAGGGCGGCCATGAAACGCTCGTAGATCTGCCCCAGTTGCAGACGCTCGCTGATGTCGCCTTCGAAGCGCAGTTTGCAACCGTGGGCCGAGATGTCCAGCAGCTTGCCGACCAGGGTGTTCTTCAGTCGGCTGCCGGCAATTTCCACATCCACCAGCTGCGAAAGCTTGAGCGCTGCACGAAAGGCGTTGCGTCGCTGGTGATAGACCACCTGGCCCGGCAGCGCGCCGACATAGCAGCGTCCGCATTCCTTCTGGGTGATGGTCCAGTTGCCATGACTTTCCCATGCCACGCGCACACCTTCATGAAACCCTTCGACCTTGAACGGCTCGCCCGCTTCCAGGTACTTTTCGCCTTCGCGCGGGATCATTTCATCGAGCACGATGCGCAGGTTGTCTCGGTCCACTTCCACCAGAAAGCTCTGGCAGCGCAGGGGGCGGTCCTGGAAGGTGATGATCAGGGGGTCATGGCTTTCCTGAAGCAGGCGCAGGTTGGCGGCGACTTCCAGAGGCGTAGCCAGTACCTTTGGCGGTTGCGGAGCGTCTTCCAGGTTCGATGCGTTTGACACGTTCTTGTCCACTCCGGATCGCGCCGACTGCGCAGGTGCGGCATTCTGCCAGCTCGTTGAAAAGGTTTAAAGATGTCGGGCGCGCATTGCGTTTTGCCAACACGCACCGCATCGCCTGCCGACGCGGCTCGCGCTGCTGCTACAGAGACCGCGTGTACCGCCGACGCAATGTGCGCCGTTGCCACGGGAACCGCGTGTACTGCTGGCGCGACGTGCGCCGTCGTTGCGGAGGCGTGCGGTGTGCATCGCGTGGGTGTACGCGATCCCTGTAGCAGCGGCGCGAGCCGCGTCCGGGGGCGACGCGCTTATTACGCCTGGCTGAGCGCCCGGTAGGTGGCCATCTTCGCGGTCGACCCACGGCTGTTGTAGAGCGACGGTGGCTCTGCGCCAGTGAGAATACGGATTTGGTTGGCGGTCGCCACCTGCTGGCGCGCGATACCTTGGCCAACCTGGGCATTGATCGCCTGACACTGCGCCAGCAACTGACTCAACGCATCACCCCTGGCCAGCAACGCATCGCCCAGGTGCGACTGACGCGCGAGCGCCTGCAGCCCCTCGCGATCGGCCGACAGGCCCATCTGCATCAGCAAATGGCTGCGCCGCCGCCCGTTCTGTTCCAGCAACACGATCAACGACTGCTTCTGCGCCAGAATCGTTTCCAGAAGCTCCATGTCGCGGCTTTGCAAAGCCAGCGACTCATCACGCAGCAGCTCGAGCAGCTGCCCTGCGTAAGGGAGGTCTTCTTCAATCAGCTGCAACAGCGTTTGATCGTGCATGGTGAGCCCTGGCGTTGACGCGTCCAGAAGCCCCGGCGCCTAGACTGAACTAGCGCTGGGCTTCGAAATTGAGCATTTTGCTGGCAACGCGCTCGCTGTCGACCTTGTAGCTACCCTCGGCGATGGCCTGCTTGAGCTCGGCGACGCGGGCGCTGTCGACAGTTGGCTGATCGCTCAGCTTGTCGGTGATTTTCTGCATTTGCTGGGCCTGATCGCTCAAGGTGACCGGTTCCCCGCTCTTCACGGCTGGCGTGCTTGGCACGGGCGTGTCGGCGGCCACTTCCTTGGCAGCGCCGGTACGTGGCGTACCTTGCACTGACGGCGAGTTTCCTACTCGGTTGAAGTCGATAACCATTGTTCTGAACCTCTGGGTATTTGGACGCTTGCCTTGTTTTCGGCCAAATCCCGATTAACTTTAGGCGCAATTTCGCAAATGCCCGATGCTGCGGCGACGGGCTTGTATAGCCCCCTAGTGTAGGAAAACTCCGCTTAGCCGACCAGCGTTTACATTGCCACTTCCACCTGGCCAGGGCCGGTCACCCGTGCCTTGACCACCCGTTTGGAGTTCAGGTTGCGTACGCGGATCTGCTCGCTCATGCCACCCTGGGCCAGCGCCTCACCCGGCATGCGCACCGCCAGGGTGCCGCTGCGGGCGATGATCACCACCTGGTCACCCTTGAGCACGAGTGCCTGCTGTTCAAGGAACACCGGCGTGAGCACCTGATCGACAACCGTCGGTCGGATCAGCTTCATGCCCACCGCTTCGTCCAGCGAAACCAGAAAGCCTTGCCCCATCGCCCCGACGTCCCGTTCGCGCAGCGCCACATCGGCTTCGGTCAGCACGCTGTCGCGTTTGAGCGGCCGGGTGGTGGTGACCACCTCGCGGAACAGCCGGACCTGGGCCGGAACGAATACCGTCCATGGCGCGCCGCCCTCGCAACGCACGCGCACGGTCACCCGGCCCAGGGGCTGCGCCGGACTTTCCAGGGTCGCAGACAGCTGCCGATCACAACCCGGCATGCGCAGACGCGGGTCGAGATTGTTCACCTCGATCTCGTAGCGACCCTGGATCTGCGAGGTCGCCAGATAATCTTCGACAGTGAACTCAAGAAAACCCTGGGTGACACCGATAAGCTGTTCGGGCAATGTGACATTGTCGGCGCGCGCCGTACTGCCGAGCACCGCGCCACCCACCGTGGCAACGGCCCAGAATAAATACGCAGCGATGTGTCGAGAAACCGTCGTTTTTGCGTTCATGCAGTGCTAATAGCAAGGCCCGTGCCGATATCGTCAGGGTCGCAAGAGGAGTTTGGGCATGGCCGGTGTTATGGATTCGGTGAACCAGCGCACGCAGCTGGTTGGACAGAATCGCCTCGAGTTGTTGTTGTTTCGCCTAAATGGCAAGCAGCTCTACGGGATCAATGTCTTCAAGGTCAGGGAGGTGCTGCAATGCCCCAAACTGACGGTATTGCCTAAGTCCAACCCGGTGGTTCGCGGTGTGGCCAACATACGCGGGGCGACCATTCCGATCCTCGATCTGGACATGGCCACAGGCTCCGTGGGGCTTGAGGCATCCACCGACACCTTCGTCATCATCACCGAGTACAACACCAAGATTCAGGGCTTTCTGGTGCACTCGGTGGAGCGCATCGTCAACATGAACTGGGAGGAGATCCATCCGCCACCCAGGGGCACCGGCCGCGATCACTACCTGACCGCCGTCACCCGCGTGGACAACCAGTTGGTCGAGATCATCGACGTCGAGAAGATCCTCGCCGAAGTGGCGCCGACTTCCGAAGCGATCTCGGTCGGCGTGGTCGACGAGGAGACCCACAGCAAGGCCGTGTCGCTGCGCGTGTTGACCGTCGACGACTCATCGGTGGCGCGCAAGCAGGTGACCCGTTGCCTGCAGACGGTCGGAGTGGAAGTGGTAGCGCTCAACGACGGTCGGCAGGCGCTGGAGTACCTGCGCAAGCTGGTCGACGACGGCAAGCGTCCGGAAGAGGAATTCCTGATGCTGATTTCCGATATCGAGATGCCGGAAATGGACGGCTACACCTTGACCGCCGAGATTCGCAGCGACCCGCGCATGCAGAAACTGCACGTGATCCTGCATACTTCCCTGTCCGGGGTGTTCAACCAGGCCATGGTGAAGAAAGTCGGCGCCGACGATTTCCTGGCCAAGTTCCGCCCCGACGATCTGGCGGCTCGTGTCGTCGATCGCATCAAGGCAGCAGTATGAATGCCGGGCGCCAGCGCCCGGCCTACCGAACCAGCAAGAGGCGGCACCGTGTCTACGGGTAATTTGGATTTTGATCAATTCCGGGTCTTCCTGGAAAAAGCCTGTGGCATTCTCTTGGGCGAGAACAAGCAGTACCTCGTCGCCAGCCGCCTGAACAAGCTGATGGAGCAGCAGGGCATCAAGTCTCTGGGCGAGCTGGTGCAACGCATCCAGAACCAGCCGCGCAGCGGTTTGCGCGAGCAGGTGGTGGACGCCATGACCACCAACGAAACCCTGTGGTTTCGCGACACCTACCCGTTCGAAGTGATGAAGAACAAGGTCCTGCCCGAAAGCATCAAGGCCAGCCCCGGCGCGCGCCTGCGCATCTGGTCGGCGGCCTGTTCCTCGGGCCAGGAACCCTATTCGCTGTCGATGACCATCGACGAATTCGAGCGCAGCAATCTGGGCCAGTTGAAGTCGGGCGTGCAGATCGTAGCCACTGACCTGTCCGGCAGCATGCTGACCAACTGCAAGAGCGGCGAGTACGACAGCCTGGCGATCGGTCGCGGCCTTTCCCAGGAGCGCCTGCAGCGCTACTTCGATCCCAAGGGGCCGGGGCGCTGGGCCGTCAAGGCGCCGATTCGCAGTCGCGTCGAGTTTCGCGCGTTCAACCTGCTCGACAGCTACGCCGCCCTGGGCAAGTTCGATATCGTCTTCTGTCGCAACGTGCTGATCTACTTTTCCGCGCAGGTGAAGAAAGACATCCTCACCCGCATCCACGGCACCCTCAAGCCAGGTGGATACCTGTTTCTGGGCGCATCCGAAGCCTTGAACGGTCTGCCCGAGCTCTACCAGATGGTGCAGTGCAGCCCCGGCATCATCTATCAGGCCAAGTGACCCCGTGCCTCGTCTGACGAGGTGCGCCACTGCAGCGCCATGCGGCAATTTTTCTGACGCCGGCGTTGCCGCTTTTCCCCTCCAGCGGAAATTTCTTGCCGCTTTTCTGGCATCCCCCCTCGGCTGACCGGCCCGCAACCCGCACAGGGCGGGCATTTCGAGACTTGGCACAGTGATTGCTATCTATCCTGCACGAACCATCTGGTCTGCCGCATAGGTACCAACATGAGCATCAGTTTCGACAAAGCGCTGGGCATTCACGAGCAGGCATTGGGGTTTCGCGCCAAGCGCGCCGAAGTGCTGGCCAACAACATCGCCAATGCCGATACCCCCAACTACAAGGCTCGTGACCTGGACTTCGCCTCGGTGCTGGCTGCCCAGAGCGAGCAGAACGGCAAAGGTGCCTTCGGCCTGCAGACCACCAACGGCAAGCACATCGCCGCCCAAGGGTTCAGCTCCGGTGACGAGGAGCTGCAGTACCGCATTTCCACCCAGCCGTCGCTGGACCAGAACACCGTCGATGCTCAGATCGAGCAATCGAACTACGCCGAGAACTCGGTGAACTTCCAGGCCAGTTTCACCCTGCTCAACAGCAAGTTCAAAGGGCTGGTATCGGCCCTTCGCGGAGAGTAAGCCATGTCCCTTGCCAGTGTATTCAACATCGCCGGTAGCGGCATGAGTGCCCAGACCACGCGCCTGAACACCGTGGCCAGCAACATCGCCAACGCCGAAACCGTGTCGTCCAGCATCGACCAGACCTACCGTGCGCGGCACCCGGTGTTCGCCACCATGCTCCAGGGCCAGCAAAACGGCGACAGCGGTTCGCTGTTCCAGGACCAGGACTCGGCGGGGCAGGGCGTGCAGGTCACCGGCGTGGTCGAGGACCAGAGCAACCTCGAGGCGCGCTACGAGCCCAACCATCCGGCGGCGAACAAGGACGGCTACGTCTACTACCCGAACGTCAACGTGGTCGAGGAAATGGCCGACATGATCTCGGCCAGCCGTTCCTTCCAGACCAACGCTGAACTGATGAACACCGCAAAGACCATGATGCAGAAGGTCCTGACCCTGGGTCAGTGATAGAGGCGAGCGCAGATGACGACTACCAGCAGTACTACCGGCGTGAGCTCCTCGGTCCTGGACTCATTGCAGAAAACCACCAGCAGCACCAACAGCTCGACCGGCACCGCCGGCAGTGCCCTGGGCAAGGACGCGTTCCTGCAGTTGCTGGTGACCCAGATGCAGAACCAGAACCCGCTCGATCCCCAGGACAACGGCGAGTTCGTCGCCCAGCTCGCGCAGTTCAGCAGCCTGGAAAGCATGCAGAGCCTGAATTCGTCGGTGAGTACCATCGCCAACAACTACCAATCGTCCCAGGCGCTGCAGGCCTCGTCCCTGGTCGGCCGCTCGGTCATCGCCCAGACCGACACCGCCGTGGTCGACCCCACCAAGGGCCTCACCGGCTCCGTGGCGCTGACCTCGTCGAGCAGCAACACCACGGTCGGCGTCTACGACAGCAAAGGCGACCTGGTGCGCAGCATCGATCTGGGCAGCCAGTCGGCCGGCAACGCCAGCTTCACCTGGGATGGCAAGGACAGCAACGGCGCGGTCGCCGCCGCCGGCACCTACACCTTCAAGGCCGCAGCCACCGTCGACGGTACCGCCACGGCCATGAGCACTTACCTGCCCGCCACGGTGAACAGCGTCACGATGGGCACCAATGGCGGTGAACTGACCCTCAACCTCGCTGGACTGGGTAGCGTCGCGCTGTCGAAAGTCCAAACCATCGGAATTTGAGCCGCTTCGTTCGGCGCAGGAGTACAGCATGACTTTCAACATCGGCTTGAGCGGTCTTTCGGCAGCCAACAAGGCGCTCAACGTGACCGGCAACAACATCGCCAACGTCGCTACCACCGGCTTCAAATCCTCGCGCGCGGAGTTCGCCGACCAGTACGCCGCGTCGATCCGCGCCACGGCCGGCAAGACCAGCGTCGGCAGCGGTGTGACCACAGCGGCCGTATCGCAGCAGTTCACCCAGGGCAACATCACCTCGACCGGGCAGAGCCTGGACCTGGCCATCAACGGCAACGGCTTTTTCGTGCTCAACGACGGCGGCCAGAAGCTCTACACCCGTGCCGGTGCCTTCTACAGCGACAAGGACGGCAACGTCGTCGACGTGTCGGGCAACAACCTGCAGGGCTACAACGCACAGGACGGCGTGGTGCAGACCGGCGTGCTGACCAACCTGAAAATCGATTCGTCCAACCTGCAGCCCAAGGCCACTTCCAAGATCGCCGAAACCGTCAACCTGAATTCCAGCGCTGCGCAGCCGACCATCACCCCGTTCGATCCGAGCAACGTCAGCAGCTACAACTACACCTTCAACACCGACGTCTACGACAGCCTAGGCAATGCGCACCAGATGAACCAGTATTTCGTCAAGGACGACGTGGCCAACAGCTGGACCATGCACACCACCATCGATGGTCGCAATCCAGCCGATGCCACGTCCACTACACCGCTGGTGAACAAGCTGACCTTCAAATCCGATGGCAGCCTCATCGTTCCCGATCAGGGTCCGGTAGCCGGCGGCCTGGGCATCAACGCCGATAAGAGCTTCAACCTGGCCGGCTGGGTGCCTGCCAGCAAAGGCGCCGACGGTACCTGGACGCCCAACGGCGCAACGGCCAATGCCGGCGGCGTCGCTCTGGACATGCTTGCGACCACGCAATACAACTCGGCCTCCGCCACCTCGGCCAAGACTCAGAACGGTTATGCGACCGGTGAGCTCACCGGCCTGTCGGTGGACGGCACCGGCAACCTGTTCGCCAACTTCACCAACGGCCAGAACAAGGTCATCGGTCAGGTCGCCATGGCCAGCTTCGCCAACATGCAGGGTCTGGCGCCCAACGGCGGCACCAACTGGAAGGAGTCGTTCGCGTCCGGTACCGCCGTGATCGGCACTCCGGACACCGGCGTCATGGGCAACCTGCAATCGCAATCGCTGGAAGACTCCAACGTCGACCTGACCGCTGAACTGGTGAACCTGATCAAGGCGCAGAGCAACTACCAGGCGAACGCCAAGACCATCTCCACCGAAAGCACCGTGATGCAGACCATCATTCAGATGACCTGATGAGGGCAGGGCAGTGATGCGGTGTCTGTGTGCAGCCCTGGTCATCGCGGCAACCTGTACGATGGCGGTCGCTGCGCCAGCGCCCTGGTACAAATACCAGAGCCTGGAGACCGGTCGGTACCTGTGCAGTCAGGTCGACCCCGGGCCGCATTACCGTCGCTTTGCCGGGCCCTTCGGCAACGCCGGTTGCCGTCGTTGACAGCACACCTGCCACGCTTCGCCGTGGCAGGGTGACGTAAATCCTTTCTTCCTTTGCCGCTAGCGGCAATGTCGCGCCGACTTTTCGGCGTCAAGCTTCCAGTTGGTCTCTCCAGAATCGCTGCAGGCCCCGTCCCAGAGGGGCTGCAGGTATCTGTCGAAAGTTGGCCCGCATATTGCTCTACCTCTCTCAGTACAGCAGTAGACGGCATTCGCCCGTCGATGGAGAGACCTGTGGACAAGATGCTCTACGTGGCCATGACCGGTGCCAGCCAGAACGCGCTGGCGCAGAAGGCCCATGCCAACAACCTGGCCAACATTTCGACCACCGGCTTCAAGCGTGACCTGGAACAGGCGCGTTCCATGCCGGTGTTCGGCGACACCTTTCCTTCGCGGGCCTACGCTCTGACCGAACGTCCCGCAACTGATTTCAGCGGTGGCGCCTTGCAGGAAACCGGGCGGGACCTGGACGTGGCGGTGGGCGGCAACGGTTTCATCGCCGTGCAGACACCCGACGGCGGCGAAGCCTATGTGCGTACCGCCAGCATGAACGTCGATGCGCTCGGTGTACTGCGCGCCGGCAACGGTTTGCCGGTCATGGGCAACGGCGGTCCGATCGCCGTTCCGCCGGACGAGAAAATCGAGATCGGCATGGACGGCACCATAAGCATTCGCGGTCTGGGACAGGCGCCGAACGTCATGGCCCAGGTCGACCGCATCAAGCTGGTCAATCCCGATGTGAAAACCCTGACCAAGGGGCTGGACGGCCTGATCCACACCACCAGCGGCCAGCCGGCGCCTGCCGATGCCGCCGTGCGGGTCGAGTCCGGTTTCCTGGAGGCGAGCAACGTCAACGCGGTCGAGGAGATGACCTCGGTGCTGGCGCTCTCCAAGCAGTTCGAACTGCACATCAAGATGATGAGCACCGCCAAAGAAGGCGACGAGGCCATGGCCCGGGTCTTGCAAATCTAATTTCAGCGTAGCGATCGCGCCGTAAACCAGGCGCTCCAGGAGATGACACATGCTTCCAGCACTTTGGGTCAGCAAGACCGGCCTCCAGGCCCAGGACACCAACCTGACCACGATTTCCAACAACCTGGCGAACGTATCGACCACCGGCTTCAAGCGTGATCGCGCCGAATTCCAGGACCTGCTCTATCAGATCAAGCGTCAGCCCGGCGCCCAGTCGACCCAGGACAGCGAATTGCCGTCGGGTCTGCAGGTCGGTACCGGTGTGCGCATCGTCGGCACCCAGAAGAACTTCACCGCCGGCAGCCTGCAGACCACCGAGCAGCCGCTGGACATGGCCATCAACGGTCGCGGTTTCTTTCAGGTGATGCAGCCTGACGGTACCGTTTCGTACACCCGCGACGGCACGTTCCACCTGAACTCCGACGGCCAGATCGTCACCGCTCAGGGCCTGGCCCTGGAGCCGGCCATCGTCGTCCCCAACGACGCGCAGACCTTCACCGTGGGCACTGACGGCACCGTCTCCATCACTACCGCCGGCAACCCTGCTTCGCAGGTGATCGGCAACCTGCAGACCGCCGACTTCATCAACCCGGCAGGCCTGCAGGCCATCGGTGGCAACCTGTTCCTGGAAACCGCCTCCAGCGGCGCGCCGCAGGTAGCGACCCCCGGTCTGAACGGTGCGGGCACCGTGCTGCAGAACACCCTGGAGAACTCCAACGTGAGCACCGTGGAAGAACTGGTCAACATGATCACCACCCAGCGTGCCTACGAGATGAACTCCAAGGTGATCTCCACCGCCGACCAGATGCTGCAGAACCTGACCCAGAACCTGTAACCCTGGGCTATCCGTAACCCCCAAGCTACCTGGGCGCCGTGTGCGCCGGCTACACCGTGAGGTCTGTGTCATGCGTCGTGTCTCGATTGTTCTTGCCCTGAGTGGAATGGCCCTGCTGACCGGTTGCGTCGCGCCACCGGCCAAGCCCAACGACCCGTACTACGCCCCGGTGCTGCCGCGCACGCCGATGCCTGCCGCCGCCAACAACGGCTCGATCTACCAGGCCGGCTTCGAGCAGAACCTGTACAGCGACCGCAAGGCGTTCCGCGTCGGCGACATCATCACCATCACCCTCAACGAGCGGACGAGCGCCAGCAAGAGTGCCAATTCCAAGGTCGGCAAGGACAGCAGCAACAGCCTGGGCCTGACCTCGCTGTTCGGCGCCGGTGTTAACACCAACAACCCGTTGGGCAGTGGTGATCTGAGCCTCAACGCAGGCTACAGCGGCACGCGCGCCACCAACGGCACCGCCGCGGCGGCGCAGAACAACAGCCTGACCGGCTCGGTCACGGTGACGGTGGCCGACGTGCTGCCCAACGGCATCATCTCGGTCCGCGGAGAAAAGTGGATGACGCTCAACACCGGCGAAGAGCTGGTGCGCATTGCAGGGCTGGTCCGGGCCGATGACATCGCTACCGACAACACCGTGTCCTCGACACGCGTGGCCGATGCGCGCATCACCTATTCGGGCACCGGTTCCTTCGCCGAAGCCAGTCAGCCGGGTTGGTTCGACCGGTTCTTCGCCAGCCCCCTGTTTCCTTTCTGAGTGCGTCCGTCCATGCTCAACTTCAAGCACCTGATCGCCGCTGCACTGCTGATGTCCGCCGCGTTCGGCGTTCAGGCCGAGCGTCTCAAGGACATCGCCAGCATTTCCGGCGTGCGGACCAACCAGCTGATCGGCTACGGCCTGGTCGTGGGCCTCAACGGCACTGGCGACCAGACCACCCAGACCCCGTTCACCCTGCAGACTTTCAACAACATGCTGTCGCAGTTCGGCATCAAGGTGCCGCCAGGCTCGGGCAACGTGCAGCTCAAGAACGTCGCTGCGGTATCGATCCACGCTGATCTGCCCGCATTCGCCAAGCCGGGGCAGGTGATCGACATCACCGTGTCGTCCATCGGCAACTCGAAGAGCCTGCGCGGCGGCAGCTTGTTGATGACTCCCCTCAAGGGTATCGACGGCAACGTCTACGCCATTGCCCAAGGCAACCTGGTCGTCGGTGGTTTTGACGCCGAAGGCCGCGACGGGTCGAAAATCACCGTCAACGTGCCGTCGGCAGGACGGATTCCTGGCGGTGCCAGCGTCGAGCGCTCCGTGCCCAGTGGCTTCAACCAGGGCAACAGCCTGACGCTGAACCTCAACCGGCCTGACTTCACCACGGCCAAGCACATCGTCGACAAGGTCAACGAGCTACTTGGCCCGGGAGTTGCACAAGCTGTCGATGGGGGCTCGGTACGCGTCACTGCACCGGTCGACCCCAGCCAGCGTGTGGACTACCTGTCGATTCTCGAGAACCTCGACGTCGACGTGGGCCAGGCGGTGGCCAAGGTGATCATCAATTCGCGCACCGGCACCATCGTGATTGGCCAGAACGTCAAGGTATCGCCTGCGGCAGTGACCCACGGCAGCCTGACGGTGACCATCACCGAAGATCCGATCGTCAGCCAGCCCGGGCCTCTGTCCGGCGGCCAGACGGCGGTGGTGCCACGTTCGCGGGTCAGCGCCCAGCAGGAAGCCAAACCGATGTTCAAGTTTGGCCCTGGCACCACGCTCGACGAGATCGTCCGCGCGGTCAACCAGGTAGGCGCGGCGCCCGGTGACTTGATGGCCATTCTCGAAGCCCTGAAACAGGCCGGCGCCTTGCAGGCCGACCTGATCGTGATTTGAGGTAGCAGCTGATGGAAATGCCGAATGGCGGAGTATCGGGAACACGGGATTCGGGGGCTTACACAGACCTCAATCGCCTGAGCTCGTTGAAAGTCGGGGATCGCGACAGCGAGGCCAACCTGCGCAAGGTGGCCCAGGAATTCGAGTCGCTGTTCCTCGGTGAAATGCTCAAGTCCATGCGCTCGGCAAATGACGTGTTGGCCAAGGACAACCCGCTGAACACCGAAACCACCAAGCAATACCAGTCCATGTACGACCAGCAGCTGTCCGTGACCCTGTCCAAGGAAGGCGGCGGCATTGGCCTGCAGGACGTGCTCATGCGCCAGTTGTCCAAGACCAAGGGCGTGGCCCGTGCCGGGGCCAATCCGTTCGCCCATGCCGACAACAGCCTGACCAAGCCGCTGGGCGCCACCCGCGACGCCTCGGCCGATGCCAAGGCTGCCGGCACCACGGCGCACAACGACATGGCCTTGCTGAACCAGCGCCGCCTGTCGCTGCCGAGCAAGCTGGCCGACCGTCTCGTGGCCGGCATCGTGCCTTCCACGGCGACCGATGCGAGCGCAGCCACCGGCAGCAAGAACCTCATCAACGTCCCGGCCAGCGCACCGGCCAACAGCATTGCCAATGCCGTGCGCAGCGGTGCCGCGGTCGAGGGCAGCAGCCTGGCCAAAAGCGTCGCCCAGCCGCCCCTGGCGCCGGCCAAGCGCGCCTTCGGATCGTCCGACGAATTCATCGCGACCATGTTGCCCATGGCTGAAAAAGCCGCTGCGCGCATCGGTGTCGATCCCAAGGTGCTGGTGGCCCAGGCGGCGCTGGAAACCGGATGGGGCAAATCGATCATGCGTGCCGACGACGGCAGCAACAGCCACAATCTGTTTGGCATCAAGGCGACCGGCAACTGGAAGGGCGAGAACGCCCGTGCGATCACCAGCGAATTCCGCGACGGCCAGATGGTCAAGGAAACCGCCGATTTCCGCTCCTATGATTCATACGAAGACAGCTTCCACGACCTGGTCAGCCTGTTGCAGAACAACGACCGCTACCAGGGCGTGGTCAAGTCCGCGGACAACCCCGAACAATTCGTCAAGGAACTGCAGAAGGCCGGCTACGCCACCGACCCGAACTACGCCAGCAAGATCTCCTCGATCGCCAAGCAGATGCAAGGCTATGAGACCTACGCTCGCAGCAGCACCAGCGCTACCACGAATCTATAAGGTTTGAACCCATGTCGAATCTGATCTCCATTGGGCTGTCCGGTCTGGCGTCCAGCCAGGCATCCCTGGCGACCACCGGTAACAACATCGCCAACGTCGCGACCGCCGGCTATTCCCGGCAGTCGGTGGTGAATACTGCCAGTGGCTTGCAGAACATCGGCGTGGGCTACCTGGGTACCGGCACTACCATTTCCGACGTGCGCCGCATCTACAGCAGCTACATGGACACCCAGTTGCAGACCAGTACTGCACTGAGTGCCGACGCGACCGCGTACAGCACCCAGATCAACAGCATCGACAAGTTGCTGTCCGACGGCAGCACGGGTATCAGCGCCGTGCTCAGCAGCTTCTTCTCGGCCGTGCAGACCGCATCGGCCAACCCCAGCGATACTTCGGCGCGGCAGCTGCTGCTGACCCAGGCGCAGACCCTGAGCAATCGCTTCAACTCGATTTCCGCGCAGTTCAGTCAGCAGAACGATAGTATCAATGCCTCGCTGACCACCCTGACCGGGCAGGTCAACAAGCTCAGCGGCAATATCGCCGAGCTCAACCGGCAGATCACCGAGATGTCGGGCAGCGGTTCCACGCCCAACAGCCTGATCGATGCGCGCAACGAGAACGTCCGCCAGCTCAACGAGCTGGTCGGCGTGACCGTGCAGCAGCGCGACGGCAACTACGATGTCTACCTGGGTTCGGGGCAGTCGCTGGTCACCGGTAGCTCGGCGAACTCGCTGGTGGCAACGCCCGGCGTGGCCGACAAGAGCCAGTACGGCTTGACCATTCAGTACCAGGGTTACAGCACCGACGTGACCTCGGTGACCACCGGCGGCGAGATCGGCGGCCTGTTGCGTTTTCGCAGCGACGCACTGAACCCGGCGATCAATGAACTGGGGCGCACGGCAATCGTCGTTGCCGACAGCCTGAACAGCCAGTTGGGCAAAGGCATCGACCTCAACGGTGACTTCGGCTCGTCGCTGTTTTCCAGCATCAACAGCGCGACCGCCGTTGCCAACCGCAGCCTGGCGTCGTCCAACAACAGCGCAGGTTCGGGCAACCTCAATGTCACCGTGGCCGATTCCAGCAAGCTGACCATCTACGATTACAACGTCAAGTTCAGCAGCGCCACTGCCTACAGCGTGACCCGTTCCGACGGCACTTCCATGGGCAATTTCGACTTGGGCACGAACCCTGCGCCGGTGATCGATGGCGTTACCCTGGGTCTGAAAGGCACTGTAGCGACTGGCGACAGCTTCGTGGTCACGCCGACCCGCAGTGGCGCGAGCGCCATCACCAATACGCTGACCGACTCGAACAAGCTCGCCTTTGCCGCACCGCTTACCGGCACGGCGACCGTCGGCAACTCGGGCACCGGCACCTTCACCCAGCCGGTGCTCAGCAGCAAGCTGGACATCTACAGCGGCACGGCTCTGAGCCAGTTGCAGAGCGGCATCGAAACCTCGTCGCCGGTCAAGCTGGTGTTCGGCAAGACCACCGACGGCGCGCAGAGCTACAGCCTGTTCAATGCCTCGGGCGCCAGCATCGGCAGCGGCACGATCGTGCCCGGCCAGAGCAACAACCTGAGCCTGACCGTGCCGGTGGTGGGTGCCGATGGCCAACCGGTCAACGGCGCCGACGGCAAGCAACTGACCTTCACCTTCGAAACCACCGTGGGTGGCTCGCCTGCGGTCAACGACAGCTACACCGTGTCGTTCAATGCCGACGGCAAATCCGACAACCGCAATGCCACGCAACTGCTGGCGTTGCAGACCAAGGCCACCGTGGGCGCCACGGCGGGCAACCCCGGCATGAGCTTCACCAGTGCCTACGCCTCGCTGGTGGAACGAGTCGGCGCCAAGGCCAGCCAGGCCACAGTCGACACCAAAGCCACCGGCGCCGTGTTGACCCAGTCCAAGACCAATCGCGACTCGGTATCCGGCGTCAACCTGGACGACGAAGCGGCATCCCTGGTGAAGTTCCAGCAGTACTACACCGCGTCCTCGCAGATCATCAAGGCTGCTCAGGAAACCTTCAGCGTCCTGATCAACGCCCTCTAAGGAATAGTCGACCATGCGAATTTCCACTTCTCAGTACTTCGAGACCAGCGCGACCGGCTATTCCCAGAATTTCTCGGACACCGCCAAGACCCAGGCACAGATCAGCTCGGGCAACCGCATCCAGAGCGCTGGTGACGATCCGGTCGGCGCGGCCAAGTTGTTGCAGTTGCAGCAGCAGAGCAGCTTGCTGACCCAGTACAGCGGCAACATGACCAGCGTCACCAACTCGCTGACCCAGGAAGAGAGTGTGCTCGACAGCATCACCACAGCCTTGCAGCGGGCGCAGGAGTTGACCATCCAGGCCGGTAACGGTGGCCTGAGCGACGCCGACCGGACGTCGATCGCCAGTGAAATCGGCGAGATCGAAAAGAACGTCCTGGGCCTGCTCAATACCAAGGATTCCAACGGCCAGTACATGTTCTCCGGGTCCAAGACCGGCACGCCGCCCTATGTGCAGAACAGCGACGGCAGCTACACCTATCAGGGCGACCAGACCCAGCTCAGCCTGCAGGTGTCCGACACCCTGCAACTGGCCACCAACGACACCGGCTACAGCATTCTGGAAACGGCGGTGAACACCAGCCGCACGCAAACCACCATGACTGCGCCGGTGGATGCCAACGGCACGGTGGTCGACGACGGTCTGGTCACGGTGTCCGACGGCCGCCTGGAATCGCTGACGACCTACAACAAGGCCTTCACCGATGGCCAGCCGTACAAGTTGACGTTCACCAGCAGCACCCAGTTCACCCTCACCAACAGCAGCGGCAAG
Source organism: Pseudomonas sp. UBA6276 (assembly GCF_002438365.1). Taxonomy (NCBI): domain Bacteria; kingdom Pseudomonadati; phylum Pseudomonadota; class Gammaproteobacteria; order Pseudomonadales; family Pseudomonadaceae; genus Pseudomonas; species Pseudomonas sp. UBA6276. Next base: position 9,435 of record NZ_DJUS01000163.1, on the reverse strand, counting down.
GACGTGACGTCCCAGGTCAGCGGCAATGGCACCTTCGACCCGAAGGCCGACGGTGGCACCACCGTCAGCCTGTACGGTGTGGAATTCGACATCGATGTGGCCACCAAGCAAAGCGAGCTGGGCACCGTCACCGATGCCGACATCGCCGGGCGCACGTTCAGCCTGGGCAGCAAGCCGGATAGCATCAGTTCGACGCGCAACGCGGCCAACACGTCCACGGCGCAGTTGGTCAGTGCGAACGTGACCGATACCCAGGGCTATGCGGCGGGTTTCCCGGCCGGGGGGGCGGTGATCAAGTTCACCAGCAGCAGCGAGTACGAGGTTTATGCCCAGCCCTTGACCGATTCCAGCCGAGCCATCGGCAAGGGTGCGGTGGTCGTCGGGGCCAATGGCGGCACGATCACGGCTGCGGGCGTGACTTTCAAGCTCTCCGGTGAGGCAGGTGCGGGTGACAGCTTCAGCGTCAACGCCAACAGCCACAAGACCCAGAACGTGCTGGACACCCTGCACCAGCTCAAGTCGGCTTTGGAGATACCGGTGACGGACGCCAAGTCCGCGCTGGCGCTGAAGAATGCCACCGATTCGGCCTTGGGCAACCTGGCCAGCGCCAACGAGAACATCGACATCTCCCGCGGGCAGATCGGTGCACGCCTCAATTCGCTGGCCATTCAGAACGACGAGAACGTCAGCCTGGCTCTTGCCAACAAGGGCACCCAGTCGGCGATAGCCGACACCGACTTCGCCACGGCATCGGTCACCCTGAGCCTGCAACAGACCATGTTGCAAGCCTCGCAGCTGGCCTTCGCGAAGATCTCCCAGCTCAGTCTGTTCAACAAGCTGTGAGCGGCGGGGCGCAAGCCCCGTCTTTCCTCTACCACCCCGCGTCGCGCCATTTCCTACGGCCTATGGCACAATATCCCTGTGACCAATGAGTCGGATCGTGCATCTTCACCCTTATGTATTGCCAGGTCGCTGCATCAGCGGCCTGCAGCTGCTTGTTTTTTCGGCAGCGCTGGCCCCGTCCCGCAGAGGTCGGCGCCGCCTGACACCCTTTTCGATGGCATCGCGCAAATGCCCCGCGTGATGACCTCCAGCTACCTTTGTATTGGGAAGCCACAATGATTGGCATAAAAAGCATCGCGAGTTACGTGCCTGCCGAAGGCCTGGACAACTACGCCCAAGGTGCCAAATTCGCCAAGGATGAAGAATTCATCATCGGCAAGATCGGCTCGGCCTTCCTGCCGCGCAAGGCTGCCGACCAGGAAACCTCCGACCTGTGTGTGGAAGCGGCCAACGCGCTGTTCGCCAGCAATCCGCAGCTGTCGCGCGAGTCCATCGACGCGTTGATCGTCGTGACCCAGAACGGAGACGAGGAGGGCTTGCCGCACACCGCCGCCATCGTTCAGGACAAGCTCGGCCTGCCGACCCACGTCGCAGCGTTCGACATCAGCCTGGGTTGCTCGGGCTATGTATACGGCATCTATGCACTCAAGGGCTTCATGGAAGCGGCCGGCCTGAAGAACGGTCTGCTGATCACCGCCGACCCGTACTCCAAGATCGTCGACCCTGAAGACCGCAACACCACCATGCTTTTCGGCGACGCGGCCACCGCCACCTGGATGGGTGAAGACGCGCCCTGGCAGTTGGGCAAGGCCAAGTTCGGTACCGACGGTTCCGGCGCGCCGCATTTGAAGGTGACCGATGGCGTATTCTTCATGAACGGCCGTCAGGTGTTCAACTTTGCGCTGCTCAAGGTGCCGGCACATTTGCATGAACTGCTCGACGAATCGGGGCTGACCAGCGCCGATGTCGACGCGTATTGCATCCACCAGGGCAGCGCGGCGATCGTCGACGCCGTGGCGCGGCGCTTCGAGGAAGAGCCGGAGAAGTTCATCAAGGACATGGTCGAGACCGGCAACACGGTATCGAGCAGCATTCCGCTGTTGCTGGAAAAGCACATCCTCGACTCCTCCTGGAAGCGAGTCGCCCTGAGCGGCTTCGGCGTCGGCCTGTCCTGGGGCTCCGCGCTCATCTACCGCCCCTGATACCGCGCCGCCTGCCGACGCGGCTCGCGCCGCTGCTACAAAACCTGGGCCGCCTGCCGACACGGTGTTCATCCGGGCCACCCCGTTGCACGCCGCCGTGTTGACCGTCCACGCGGACAACACGATCCCTGTAGCAGCGGCGCNNAGCCGCGTCCGGCCGCACCGCGGTCATCCATACACACCGCGCATCTACCAACGCGACCGACGCCACTGCGACCGTCTATCCGTTGACGCCAGAAATCCCCGCTTTTCCCATGCATCCCCCTCAAGTTCCCCCTTCCCCGGACGAAATAGTTATCAAGAGAGATCAAGCCAACGCTTGCTTTTTCCGGCTACAGCGGCTCGAAGGTGAAAAAACATTGCAATCACCCTCAAGCAAAGCGCTGAACCGACGATAACTACTACGAAGGTTCTCTAGGCCACACCCGGCGCTCGCCAGGGCCGGAAGCCACAGCTAACAACCCCGAGGAATTTGTCATGGCCTTATCCGTAAACACCAACACCGCTTCCTTGACCGTTCAGAAAAACCTGAACAAGGCTTCCGATGCGCTGAGCACCTCGATGACCCGTCTTTCCTCGGGCCTGAAAATCAACAGTGCCAAGGACGACGCCGCCGGCCTGCAGATCTCAAACCGTCTGACCAGCCAGATCAACGGCCTGTCGGTTGCAGTGAAGAACGCCAACGACGGTATCTCCATCGCCCAGACCGCTGAAGGCGCGATGCAGGAATCCACCAACATCCTGCAGCGTATGCGTGAACTGGCCCTGCAATCGGCGAACGGTTCGAACAGCGATGATGACCGTACTTCCCTGCAGTCCGAATACTCGCAGTTGACCACCGAACTGACTCGGATCTCTACCACCACCACCTTCGGTGGTCGTAACCTGCTTGACGGTTCTTTCGGCACCACCGCTTTCCAGATCGGTTCGAATGCCAACGAAACCATCAACGTCACGCTGGGCAACATCTCGGCCAACAAGATTGGTACCAACCAGATTTCCAGCAAGGGCATCGTTCCTTCGGCTACTCCGGTAACCGCTGCAGCAGGCTCAATGGTTGTAACGGGTAACGGTCAAGAGAAAGAAGTCGACATCGCTGCTGGCGCCTCTGCCAAGGACGTTGCCAAGGCATTGAATTCGGCAGTTCCAGGCTTGTCCGCCAAGGCGACAACCACTGCGTCCTTCACTCTGGCTTCTGAGAACCTGACGACGTCCTCGAAGATGGATATCAAGGTTGGCGACTCGACAGTTAGCCTTCAGGGCATTACATCCCTGAGTGGTCTGGCGGAGCAGCTCTCGTCCAACGCTGCGAAGCTGGGCGTAACCGTCAACTACGACGAAAGCAAGAGCAGCCTGAGCATAACCTCGGCTACAGGCGAGAACATCTCGTTTGATAACGTCACTTTGGGCACTGCTGGCGACATCAAGGTAACCAACGGCGCCGACACTACCAAAACCGCTGTGACCATTGCCGACGATGTGGCAGTAACTGGTTCGGTTCAGCTTGACTCTTCCAAATCATTCGCCCTTTTGGAAAAAGGTACCGGTACAACGGTTGCCAGCTACTTCGGGACTTCCACGACTTCCGAGCTGAAAACCATCAGCGACTCGAAGATCACGACTGCCGAGGATTCTCAGAAGGCACTCGCCGCGATCGACAAGGCGATTTCCAACATCGACTCCCAGCGCGCTGACCTGGGTGCTGTGCAAAACCGCTTCGACAGCACCGTGGCCAACCTGCAGAGCATCTCCGAGAACTCCTCGGCCGCTCGTAGCCGCATCCAGGACGCCGACTTCGCTTCGGAAACCGCTGAGCTGACCAAGCAGCAGACCCTGCAGCAGGCATCCACCGCGATCCTGTCCCAGGCCAACCAGCTGCCATCGTCGGTACTGAAGCTGCTTCAGTAATTCGCCACTTGGCTGACTGACGGAAGGGTGCCCACGCACCCTTCCGTTTTTTGATTTCCGGGGTGATGAACATGGACATGAGCGTTACAGCGAGACCGCCTCTTGCCGTCACGTCAGCGCCAGCCGGCGCCGCCTCCCTGCCTGCCCGGCAGGTCACGCAAGACGAACCCGCGGCGCAACCCGTTGCACCCGAGCGGGCCGAATTGGAACAAGCGGTGAAGGATATCCAGGCGCACGTGAACACCTCACAGCGCAACCTGGAATTCTCCATCGACGACTCGACGCATCACGTCGTGGTCAAGGTCATCGCTACGGACAGCGGTGAAATCATTCGTCAGTTGCCGACCGAGGCCGCGCTCAAGCTAGCGCAGAGCCTCGCGGACGGTCGTAGCGGTCTGCTCGACGCGAAGATCTGAACTGGCACGAAAAATGTAGCTGGGTGTGCTTGGGGCGGTATCCGTCAAAAACACGCCTGACTCGATTCTAGGAGATTGCGATGGCTACTGTTTCCTCCACCACTGGCACCACGGCCGCTACCACCGCTGCCAGCACCGCAAGTACCAGCAGCACCACCAGCTCGACCAGTACCAGCGGTGCGATCAAATCCAGCGGCGTGGGCTCGGGCATCGATACCGATGCCATCGTCAAAGCCTTGGTGAACGCCGAGAAAGCGCCCAAGCAAAAGCAGATCGATACCCAGACGCTAACCACGACAACGACGTTGACTGCTGTTGGTACCGTCACCAGCGCGCTGGAAACCTACCGCACGGCCGTCGCGGCGATGAACAAGGCTTCGACCTTCAGTGGTTTGACCGGTGCCTCGTCCAATGAGAAGTCAGCGTCGATGACGGTGACCGACTCTGCTTCCGACGGGACCTATTCGTTGGAAGTGACGACTCTGGCCACTGCCTCGAAGATTTCTTCCGGCGTCTATGCCGACAAGAGCACGGCGGTGGTCAATAGCACGGGGTCGCCGCAGATTCTCACGATCACCCAGTCCTACAAGGATAGCAAGGTCACTATCCCCGCAGGTGCGACCCTGGCGCAGACGCGTGATCTGATCAACACCCAGTTGGTCGGTCGTGGCATCAGTGCCAACATCCTTACCGATGCCAGTGGTTCGCGCCTGGTTCTGAGTTCTTCGACCACTGGCAAGGATACCGAAATTTCCATGAGCGCCGACGCGGCCAGTGGGCTCGACAAACTGACCGCTTCCACCACTGTGAATGAACCGACCAACGCGACCTACAAGATCGATGGCATCGAGATGGAGTCGTCGACCAACACCGTTGCGGCCGCTATCAGTGGTGTCTCGATCAAATTGCTCGAGGCCAACAGCAAATCGACCATCAGCGTCACCACCAACACCGACACCCTGAAAAAAGCCACCACCGGATTTGTGGACGCCTACAACGCGCTCATGACCCAGCTCAACACCTTGACCAAGGTCAGTACAGCGGCCGACGGCACGACCAGCGGGGGAGGGCTGACCGGCGATTCCACCGTGCGCCACCTGATCCAGTCGATGCGCAACGAGCTGGTCACTTCCTCGGGGTCGAGCAAGCTGACGTTGTCTCAATTCGGCATCAACACCGACCAGAAGACCGGCCTGCTGGTAATGGACGACGCCAAGTGGACCAAGGCTATGGGCGATACCGCGAACGTGGCTGCCATCCAGGACATGTTCACCGGCAAGGACGGCCTGCTTGCGCGCATGACCAGCGCCACTGATTCCTACGCGGTGAAGGGCGGTATTCTTGCCGCGCGCTCGGACTCGCTCTCCGGCACGCTGACCAAGCTGACCGAGCAGCAGCAAGCCCTGGATCGCCGGATCAAGAACCTCACGGACACCTTGAATGCCAAGTACACCGCGATGGACACCCTTGTCGCGCAGCTGAACGCCACCAGTAAAAGCATCATGACCACGCTCAATGCGCTGAACAAAACCGACAGCGATTGATGCTTCGTGAACATCCAGAAGCCCGGTTCATACCGGGCTTTTGCGTGTCCAGCCTTTTCACGAATGCCACCATATCGCCGACGTTATCGGCCTGATCTCAGTTTCATGCGCATATTCCCCCAAGCCCGCTAAAGTTTTCCCCGCCCGCGACGACATAGTAACCAAGCGATACAACATCAAATACTGTGTGACGAGGTCCACCGCAATGAACGCCATGAGAGCGCTGAGCCAATACCAGAAGGTCGATTCCCATGCCCAGACATCCGAAGCCACGCCGCACCGGCTGGTGCAGATGCTGATGCAGGGCAGCCTCGATCGCATGGCCCAGGCCAAGGGCGCGCTGAGCCGTGGTCAGGTTGCACAGAAGGGCGAGATGCTCGGCAAGGCCGTCGCCATCATTGGCGGTCTGCGCCAGGGGTTGGATGCCACCAAGGCGGCTAACGAACAGTCTGTCAAGGACCTCGATGATCTGTACGCCTACATGTCTGGACGCCTGACCGAAGCCAACATCAAGAACGATCCACAGCTGATCGACGAAGTCGCTCGCCTGATGATCACCGTCAAGAGCGGCTGGGATGCCATCGCCAGCCACGAATCGGCACTGCCGGCCTGAGGAGTTCGTCATGAGTGCACTACAGCGGATTCAGCAGACTCGCCACGCTCTGGTAGACGCCATGCAAGCCGGAGACTGGGATGCGATCGGCGTGCTGGACATCGAGTGCCGTGCCTGCGTCGACAGCGTGCTGCAGGAAGTCCCGGAAGACCCTTCCCAGTTGCGCAGCCACCTGGAAGATCTGCTCGAGGTCTACCGTCAATTACTCAACGTCACTCGTTTAGCGCGTCAGTCGGTTGTCGACGAAATGTCACAGTTCAACCAAGCGAAGAACGCTGCAAAGGTTTACCATCTGTTCCGTTGACAGCCATTGCGCCATAAATTTGACTAAGTCGATTTTTTTGCCTTTACTAGTGGCTGTTGTGATTCGTCTGGCGTCTGTTAGCTGAAACCATGGCCAAAAACGTCGAGAGCGCCCTCCGGGCTTCGAGTTGACTAGGGAAGTTGCTATTGCATGTGGCGTGAAACGAAAATTCTGCTGATCGATGACGATAGCGTTCGCCGCCGGGATCTGGCGGTCATCCTGAACTTTCTTGGCGAAGAGAACCTGGCCTGCGGCAGCGGCGACTGGCAGATGTCGGTCGACTCGCTGTCGTCCAGCCGCGAGGCGCTCTGCGTTCTGGTGGGGGACGTGTCTTCGGGCAATCTGGCCGGGCTGCTGAAGACCCTTGCCAACTGGGATGAATTCCTTCCGGTGCTGTTGCTGGGTGATCCAGGCGCCGTCGAGCTTCCCGACGACCTGCGTCGTCGCGTGCTCTCCCACCTGGAAATGCCGCCCAGCTACAGCAAGCTGCTCGATTCCCTGCACCGCGCCCAGGTCTATCGCGAGATGTACGACCAGGCCCGCGAACGCGGCCGTCAGCGTGAACCCAACCTGTTCCGCAGCCTGGTCGGCACCAGCCGCGCGATCCAGCACGTTCGGCAGATGATGCAGCAAGTGGCCGATACCGACGCCAGTGTGCTCATCCTTGGCGAATCGGGTACCGGCAAGGAAGTCGTCGCGCGCAACCTGCATTACCACTCAAAGCGTCGCGACGCGCCGTTCGTGCCGGTCAACTGCGGCGCCATTCCCGCCGAGTTGCTCGAAAGCGAGCTGTTTGGCCATGAAAAAGGCGCTTTCACTGGGGCGATCACCAGTCGCGCCGGCCGTTTCGAACTGGCCAACGGTGGCACCCTGTTCCTCGACGAGATCGGCGACATGCCGTTGCCGATGCAGGTCAAGCTGCTGCGAGTGTTACAGGAACGGACATTCGAGCGGGTGGGCAGCAACAAGACCCAAAGTATTGACGTGCGCATCATCGCTGCCACCCACAAGAATCTGGAAAGCATGATCGAGGTCGGGACGTTCCGTGAAGACCTGTACTACCGCCTGAACGTGTTCCCCATCGAGATGGCACCGTTGCGTGAGCGTGTGGAAGACATTCCACTGCTGATGAACGAGCTGATCTCGCGCATGGAACATGAGAAGCGCGGGTCGATCCGCTTCAACTCGGCGGCCATCATGTCGCTGTGCCGCCACGGCTGGCCGGGCAACGTACGCGAGCTGGCCAATCTGGTCGAGCGCATGGCGATCATGCACCCGTACGGCGTCATCGGCGTGGTCGAGTTGCCGAAGAAATTCCGCTACGTGGACGACGAAGACGAGCAGTTGGTCGACAGCCTGCGCAGCGACCTGGAAGAGCGGGTGGCAATCAACGGCCATACCCCCGACTTCGCTTCCAGTGCCATGCTGCCGCCTGAAGGCCTGGACCTGAAGGATTACCTCGGCGGCCTGGAGCAAGGCTTGATCCAGCAGGCGCTGGACGATGCCAACGGTATCGTCGCCCGGGCTGCCGAGCGCCTGCGCATCCGCCGCACCACGCTGGTGGAAAAAATGCGCAAGTACGGCATGAGCCGGCGCGAAGGTGAGGGCGAAGAGCAACAGGCAGACGATTGACGCCTGTGGCTGCAACGGCCGCTGCTTGCAAGACAGCGGCCGCGCTTTACACCCCATCTGCTACTTCGTGTCAACCGCGCCAAGCCGCTGAAATCGCGGGCTTTAACCCAGCGCATCCGCCTCATTCTTTCCCCTGACTTGCGCCTTTGGAGTTCCATTCGGCACGGCTATTGCTTTTGCCCCTGTCACGATACCGTTTTTGACGGTGAGCCAAGTGAGAGAGAGCCATGCCACAGGCCGCTATCCAGCCGTCCGCTGCCCAGCCCCATCGCGACGTTAGCGCATCAGCAGCGCAGCCTGACAGCCGCCAGGGTCTGAATCAGGCCTTCGCTCTGTTCGACCAGATGTCCGATCGCCTGAGCGACTCCTACAGCCTGCTCGAAGAGCGTGTGGCAGCGCTCAAGGGTGAGCTGGAAGTGGTCAGCGCGCAGCGCCTGGCCGAGCTCGCGGAAAAGGAACGCCTCGCCAATCGCCTGCAGAACCTGCTCGATCTGTTGCCTGGCGGGGTCATCGTCATCGATGGTCAAGGTCACGTACGCGAGGCCAACCCGGCAGCCCTGGAAATGCTGGGTGCACCGCTGGAAGGCGAGCTGTGGCGTGAGGTGATCGTGCGCAGTTTCGCGCCGCGCCGGGATGACGGCCACGAGATCTCTTTGATCGACGGGCGACGCCTGTCGATTGCCACGCGCTCGCTGGATGCCGAGCCTGGCCAGTTGGTGTTGCTCACCGACCTGACCGAAACACGTCGGCTGCAGAGTGAGGTGGCGCGCAGCGAGCGCCTGTCGTCGCTGGGCCGCATGATGGCTTCGCTCGCCCACCAGATTCGCACGCCGCTGTCGGCTGCGCTGCTGTACGCCAGCCACCTGACCGATAAGCCTTTACCGGTCCAGACCCAGCAGCGTTTCGCCAGCCGCCTCAAGGAGCGTCTGCACGAGCTGGAGCATCAGGTGCGCGACATGCTGGTGTTCGCCCG
>NZ_DJUS01000038.1:0-16428 GCF_002438365.1 Pseudomonas sp. UBA6276 | reverse complement strand
CGGCCTGCATGATGTCTTCGAAAAAGATGTTCGGTGATTTGCCGCCCAGCTCCACCGTCGAGGGAATGATGTTCTCGGCGGCGCATTTCATGATGTGCGAGCCCACCGGTGTCGAGCCGGTGAAGGCGATCTTGGCGATGCGCTTGCTGGTGGCCAGCGCTTCGCCGGCCTCCTTGCCGAAACCCTGGACCACGTTGAGCACGCCCGGCGGCAGCAGGTCACCGATCAACTCCATCAGTACCGTGATGCCCAGCGGCGTCTGTTCGGCCGGCTTGAGCACCACGCAGTTGCCGGCGGCCAGCGCCGGGGCGAGCTTCCAGGCGGCCATCAGGATCGGGAAGTTCCAGGGGATGATCTGCCCGACCACGCCCAAGGGTTCGTGGATATGGTAGGCGACGGTGTTGCCATCGATTTCGGCGGCGCTGCCTTCCTGGGCCCGCAGGCAACCGGCGAAGTAGCGGAAATGATCGGCCGCCAGCGGAATGTCGGCGTTCAGGGTTTCGCGAATGGCCTTGCCGTTGTCCCAGGTTTCGGTGATGGCCAGGGTTTCCAGATTCTGTTCGATACGGTCGGCGATCTTCAGCAGGATCAGCGAGCGAGCCTGTACCGAAGTCGTGCCCCACGCCTCGGCGGCGGCATGGGCGGCGTCCAGCGCCTTGTCGATGTCGCGGGCATTGGAGCGGGGGAATTCGGCGATGGGCTTGCCGTTGACGGGTGAGGTGGTGGTGAAGTAGTTGCCGTCCACCGGCGCGACGAATTCGCCGCCAATATAGTTGCCGTACTTGGCCTTGAACTCGACCTTGGCGCCTTCGGTGCCCGGGTGTGCGTAACGCATGGGGAGTCTCCTGCTGTTGTGGTTCTGTGGAGGACGCGCGGTAGCGCCCCTTAAGCGTAGAACAAAGCCGGGCAGGGCGCCTTGAAACCACTGCACGGCGGCAGGCCGGAGGCGGGTGATCGCCAATCAAAGGATGAGATTTTTCCTACCCTAGGCTACCCTGCCTCGACGTTTTACGAGGCCAACCATGCACATTCACATTCTCGGTATCTGCGGCACCTTCATGGGCTCTCTGGCGGTGCTCGCCAAGGAACTGGGCCACCGCGTCACGGGGTCGGACGCCAATGTCTATCCGCCCATGAGCACTCAGCTGCAGGCTCAGGGCATCGAACTGACCCAGGGCTACGACGCCGCCCAACTGGAACCCGCACCCGACCTGGTGGTGATCGGCAATGCCCTGTCGCGCGGTAACCCAGCGGTCGAATACGTGCTGAACAAGGGCCTGCCCTACGTTTCCGGCCCCCAATGGCTGGCCGACCATGTGCTGCAGGGGCGCTGGGTGCTGGCCGTTGCCGGCACCCACGGCAAGACCACCACCAGCAGCATGCTGGCCTGGGTGCTGGAGCATGCCGGCATGGCGCCGGGCTTCCTGATCGGCGGCGTGCCACAGAATTTCGCGGTGTCCGCCCGCCTGGGGGAGACGCCGTTCTTCGTGGTCGAGGCAGACGAATACGACAGCGCGTTTTTCGACAAGCGCTCCAAGTTCGTCCACTACCGTCCGCGGACTACGATCCTCAACAACCTGGAGTTCGATCACGCTGACATCTTCCCCGACCTGGCGGCTATCGAGCGTCAGTTTCATCACCTCATCCGCACGGTGCCCAGCGAGGGGCTGGTCATCCACCCCACTACCGAGCCGGCTTTGAGTCGCGTGATCGAGATGGGTTGCTGGACACCGGTGCAGACCACGGGCGAGAACGGCCAGTGGCAGGCGAATCTGCTCAGCGCCGATGGCTCGCGCTTCGAGGTGTCGTTCGAAGGTGTGGTGCAGGGCATAGTGGATTGGCCGCTGACCGGCCAGCACAACGTGGCCAATGCCTTGGCAACCTTGGCCGCCGCCCGCCACGTCGGCGTGGTTGCGCCGCTGGGTATCGAGGCGCTGTGCGCGTTCAAGAGCGTCAAGCGGCGTATGGAATGGGTCGCCGAAGTGCAGGGCGTTACCCTCTACGACGATTTCGCGCACCACCCCACGGCCATCGCCACGACGCTGGACGGCCTGCGCAAGCGCATTGGTGATGCGGCATTGATCGCCGTGATCGAACCGCGTTCCAACTCCATGAGGCTGGGGGCGCATCGTGACGGCTTGCCCGAAAGCGTCCGCGACGCCGATCAGGTGATCTGGTACGCGCCCCCCAATCTGGGCTGGGACCTGACCGCGACGGCGGCGCAGTGCCCGGTCCCGGCGGTCGTTGCCGATTCGCTGGAAGCCATCATCGAGCGGGTCAAGGGCCAGGCTCGGCCCGGCACCCATGTGGTGATCATGAGCAACGGCGGCTTTGGCGGCCTGCATCTGAAACTGGCGGAGGCGCTCAAATGAGTGGCCCGCAGCGCATCACCCTGGCCATGACCGGCGCCTCGGGCGCGCAGTATGGCCTGCGCCTGCTCGACTGCCTGGTGCGTGAGGACCGCGAGGTGCATTTCCTCATCTCCAAGGCCGCGCAACTGGTGCTGGCCACCGAGACCGACGTCACCCTGCCAGCCAAACCGCAGGCCATGCAGGCTTTTCTCAACGAGTACACCGGAGCGTCCGCCGGGCAGATCCGTGTGTATGGCAAGGAAGACTGGATGTCGCCGGTGGCCTCGGGTTCCGGCGCGCCCAGTGCAATGGTGGTGGTACCGTGCTCGACGGGAACGCTGTCGGCCATTGCCACCGGCGCCTGCAACAACCTCATCGAGCGCGCCGCCGACGTCACCCTCAAGGAGCGTCGGCAGTTGATTCTGGTGCCGCGGGAAGCACCGTTCTCGACCATTCACCTGGAAAACATGCTCAAGCTGTCGCAGATGGGTGCGGTGATCCTGCCAGCGGCACCGGGTTTCTACCACCAGCCGCAGACCATTGACGACCTGATCGACTTCGTCGTTGCACGCGTGCTGAATCTGCTCGATATTCCCCAGGACATGCTGCCGCGTTGGGGCGAGCACCACCACGGCAGCGACGACTGAGGCGCGGGCGGCAAGCTATTTGCCCAGGCGCCGCAGCTCGTCCGATTCCACCACGCGCACGCCGTCCTGTTCCTCCAGCGCCAGGCGCCACAACGCACGGGCCAGTTGCAGCGCTTCGATGCCGTGGTACTTGCCCGGAATCAGTTTCGACAGGGGCCCGGCAATGCGCTCGGCCAGGCGTGCCTCGACGCGGTCGCCGATCAGCAGCGACGGTCGGGCGATGGTCAGTTGCGGCCAGCCCTGCGCACGCAGAGCCTCTTCGGTTTCACCCTTGACCCGATTGTAGAAAACCGAGGATTGCGGGTCGGCGTCGATGGCGCTGATCAGCAGAAAGTGCCGCGCGCCCAGTTCCAGGGCGCGCTGGGCATAGGCGACGATGAGCGTATGGTCGACCTCGCGAAACGCCTCTTGGGAGCCGGCTTGCTTGATGGTCGTGCCCAGGCACGAGAAGGCGATGTCTACCGGCCCTTGCAGGTCTGCCAGCAGGGGCAGCAACGGCCCCACCGGATTTTCCAGGTGCGCGTGCTCGGCGAGGGGGCGGCGGGTGGGCGCCAGGACTCTTTTCACGGTGGGTTCGGCGAGCAGGCGATCGAGCAGATGCTCGCCGGTCAGGCCCGTGGCGCCCGCGAGAAGGATGTGCTGCGGCGTCAAGTACATGCGGTGTCTCCCTTGATACAGGCAGCGTGAAGCGGATGCCTTATGGCTTGTTATCAGGCGCTGCGGCAGCGTGCAATGCGCGCTTGGCCTGTTGTTGGCGCAATCGCTGCCAATGCGCGAGCACCCCCTTGGGCGCCCAGATCTGTGGCTGCGAGGCCTCGTAATTGTCGGCGATCTCCCGTTCGGCAACGTGCCGGCTGGCAAGTTCGAATGCCTGCTGCAGGTCATCCGTCTGGTTCAGGGCCTGGGCGAACAGGGCATCGCCGAAATAGGTGAAGTCGGCTTCTTCGGAGCAGCCGAAGGACACGCGGTCGGCTCGCGAGGCGGTCATGATCAGGGTTTTCTCGTCCCTGAGCGCTGGAATGAAACCGCCCGAGTAGCAGGCCGAAATGACCACCACCTTGTCGCGGCCCTTGAGCGGTGCCAGCACGGCGGCCAATTCATCGGCCGGCAGGTCGCCCAACTGCAGGCGAGGTTGGTCGAGCACCAGTTCATGCTCGCTGGTGCCGTGGCTGGTCAGGTAGATGAACACCAGGTCCTCCGGGCCGCTGCGCGCCGCCAGCGTCTGGACGCTGCGGCTCAGGGTCTCGCGACTGGCCATCACGCGATCGGCCAGGTGATCGCGATGGTTGGCCAGGGTGATCTGGCCGATGGCGCCGAAACGGCTGGCGAGCATGCCGGTGACGTAGTCGGCTTCGCGCATGAACACGCTTTGCTTGCCATCCCCGGCCAGCGCCAGGCTGTACAGTTCGATCGCCGCGGTGGACGGCGGAACGGCGGCGAGCGCCTGCTCCAGCAGACGACCCTGGTTGAGCAGCCCCTGCTCCAGCGGATCGGGCAACAGGTGGCCCTGGGCATCGCGGATGCGCTGGCCATTGAGCCAATAGCCGACCTGGGTGCTGCCATCCTTGAGGGTCAGGGTGCCCTGGCCTTGATAGGTGTCGTTCTCGAAGGTGCCGCTGTAGGTGCTGCCGTCGGCCAGGGCCAGCCAACCCTTGCCGCTGAAGCGCCAATCGGCGAATTCGCCCTTGTAGTGGCTGCCATCGCTGGCGAACATTTCGCCCTTGCCGCTGAGCACGCCTTCCTTGAAGGTGCCGATCCACACGTCGCCTGCGGCATTCTCGTAGCGGCCACGGCCGTGCAGCTGGTTGAGGTGGAAGTTGCCGATGTACTGGTCGCCGTCGGCGTTGCTGAACGTGCCGTGGCCTTCGAGCAGGCCGTTGACGAAGGTGCCAGTGAACTGATTGCCCGCCGCATCGCTGCGCGTGCCTTCGCCATTGGGTTTGCCGTGGGCGAACCAGCCCTGGTACTGGCTGCCATCGTCGAGCTCGATGTGGCCTTCACCCCAGTACTGATCTTCCTTGAAGCCGCCGCGGTACGACACGCCGGCTTCCTTGAAGGTGCCTTCGCCCTGGCGCCGTCCCTTGACGAAGCCGCCGCTGTAGGTGGTGCCGCGCGCGATCAGCGTCCCCTGGCCATGAAACAGGCCATGGTCGAAACCGCCGGTGTAGACCTCGCCATTGCGCCCGTGCCATTGGCCTTCACCCTGCCACTGGCCGTCCTTGAACTGCCCGGCGTAGCCACTGCCGTTGGGGTAGTCGACCCGGCCCTGGCCCTGCAACAGGCCATTGACCACGTCCCCGCGATAGCGACCGCCGTCGGGCAGTCGCGCATCGGGCGGCGACAGTGGCTCGCCATCCCCGCAAGCGGCGATCAACAACGACAGGGCGAGGGGAGCGAGAGGGCGCATGAGCGGGTCCGGGCGATTGAGGCGCCGAGTATGCCGCAGATGCAAGGGTGGAAAACAGATGCAGGGTGCTTTTCGGCCACGCGCTGCCTGCACGCCGACAGCGTTCGGATCATCGTCGCCTGCCTGCTCGGTCCGTAACCCGCCAAGGGGTGCGCCATCTTGCATCACCCAAGCGTACGCCCGAGGTGCTTATAATGCCTGGCTTGCGAAGGAGACCCCCCAATGTTGCTACGCGGTTTGACCTGGCTGGTCCTGTTCCAGCTGTTGGGCACGGCCCTCAATCATCTGATCCTGCCTGTGTTGCCCGGCCCGATCATCGGTCTGGTGCTGCTGCTGATCTACCTGATGGTCCGTGGCGAGGTCAGCGAGCCGCTGAGCCTGGCGGCCAACAACCTGTTGCGCTACCTGCCATTGCTGCTGGTGCCGCCTGCAGTGGGCGTGATGGTGTATGCCCAGCAGATCGCCGATGACTTCTGGGCCATCGTCGGCTCGCTGGTGATTTCCGTCACGGTATCCACGGTGTTCGTCGGCTGGCTGATGCAGCGCCTGATCCGTCGCCGCCGACACGACACCCCGGTGCAACCATGATGCTGGACTGGCAGGGCGCGGTGCAGGCCGTCATCCATCATCCGCTGTTCGGCATCGGCATCACCTTGGGCGCCTATCAACTGGTGCTGGCCGGCTACGAGAAGACCCGCTGGATCTTCCTGCAACCGGTGCTGCTGTCGATGCTGCTGCTGGTCGCGGTGCTGGTCGGCTGCGGGATCAGCTATGCCGAATACCGCAAGAGCACGGAAATTCTCGGCATTCTGCTGGGCCCGGCGACGGTGGCCCTGGCGGTGCCGCTGTTCCTCAACCTGCGGCGGATTCGTCAGTTGCTGTGGCCGACGCTGATCACCTTGGGCCTGGGCGGCCTGTTCGCCACGGCCTTGTGCCTGCTGCTGGGGCGTTGGCTGGGGGCCGATCACATGATTCTGATGACCATGGCGCCCAAGTCGGTCACCTCGCCGATCGCCATGCTGGTGGCGGAGCAGATTGGTGGCGTCGCAGCGCTGGCGGCCGTGTTCGTGCTGATCACCGGCGTCATCGGTGGAATCTTCGGCCCCGGCCTGCTGTCTCTGCTGGGCGTCGAGCATCCGGCGGCGCGCGGGATGGCACTGGGCCTGAACGCGCATGCGGTGGGGACCTCGGTGGCATTGCAGGAAAGTGAAGAAACCGGCGCCTTCGCGGCGCTGGCCATGAGTCTGATGGGCGTCGGCACGGCGGTTTTCCTGCCGTTGGCCATCAGCGCATTCGCGTGAGGACACAAGTCATGACATTGCCGCTCTTTCCCCTCAACACCGTGCTGTTCCCAGGCTGCGTGCTGGACTTGCAGCTCTTCGAGGCGCGTTACCTGGACATGATCGGTCGCTGCATGAAGCAGGGCACCGGATTCGGGGTGGTCGGTATCGTTGACGGCGCAGAAGTCGGTCACGCGCCGAGCGCGCACGCCCATGTGGGCTGTGAGGCGGTGATCATCGACTTCCAGAAGCAGGACAATGGCCTGCTGGGTATTCGCGTGAAAGGTGCGCGGCGCTTCCGCGTCGAGCGTACCGAGGTGCAGAAGGATCAGTTGCTGGTGGCCGACGTGAGCTGGCTTGATGAGCAGGCGGACCCGCCGCTGACCGAAGAACATGCCGATCTGCAGGCCCTGTTGCAGGCATTGGCCGAACATCCGATGGTCGCCGCTCTGGGCATGACCGAAGGCGCGCACGGACAGCAGTCGTTGGCCAACCAGCTGGCCTATCTGCTGCCGTTCACCGAGCAGGAAAAAAGCCGATTGTTGGCCCAGAGCGATCCAGGTGCCAGCCTGCTGCAGATCCAGGCCCTGCTCGATACCCTGCAAGGCGACGCCCAGGCCTGATCTTTCGCAGGATCATGGGCGTTCCCTGCGCTTGGGCTACATATAGCGATACTGTTCCAGTGCCATCGGTAGCCCGTGCACGGCGAAGAAGCCGAGCAGCAGCGCGCACGCCGGCACCACCAGCCACCACACATGCAGGGGCATGGCCGGCAGCGGCTTGCGATATTCCACGGCCGCCAGGCACGAGGCGCAGACGAAGCAGGCCAGCATGGTTCCGGCCATGATGTCGGTTGGCCAGTGGGCGCCCAGATAGACCCGCGACAAGGCAATCGACAGCGCTGGAATGCTCGCCAGGATGACCCAGACCAGGCGCATGCGCGGCGTCTGCCGACGTCCGGCCAGGATCGCCAGGCTCAGAAAGAACGCGAAGGCCGCCGAGCTGTGCCCGCTGGGCATGCTGAAGGTGGTCAGCGGTTCGAGCAGCACGTCGGGCCGCTGCCGCGCCACCAGGTGTTTCAGCGAGCCGTTGAGCAATGCGGTGATCAGCATAGTCGAGCAGGCGAACAGGGCCGGCCGCCATTGGCGAGTGATCAGCAGCAGTGCGGTGAGCAATCCGGCCACCATGAACTGGGTGCGGAAATCACCGATGCGTGTCACCAGCACCACGAAAGTTTCCGCGGCCTCGCTGCGGTGCTCCTGCACCAGGGTCTTGAGGCCGTTGTCCAGCGCGCTCAGGTGCGGGAAGCCGAAGAACAGGGCAATCAGCATGATCAAGGAGGCGAGGGCGATCAGCATCGTGCCGCGCTCGCGGTTGCGCCAGGTGGCATGCAGGCTCAGGCCCATCAGCAGGGCGATACAGGCAACGACGATACCTGCCTGTGGCCAGAAGTCATCGGGCAGGGGCAGGCGGAATGCCGCACCGGTTGCCCAGCCTGGTAGCAGATAGGCCACCGACCAGCCGGCCGCCGCCACCAGGCTGACGAGGATGAAGCGCGGCAAGGGCATGTCGAGCATCCCGGCGACCATGGGCAGCATCGGCCGCAGCGGGCCGATAAAGCGGCCGACCAGCAGGCTGGCGACGCCGTAGCGCTGGAAATAGCTCTCGGCGGTCTCCAGCCATTGCGGGTGCGTGCGCAGCAACGGCAGGCCACGGATGTTCTGGTGAAAGCGCCTGCCCAAGGCGTATGAAATGGCGTCGCCCAACAGGCCGCCGGCGTAGCCCAGCAGCAGGGTTTCGCTGAGCGACAGCGCACCGTTGCCCGCCAGCACCGCCACGGCGAATAAAACCACCGTGCCGGGTACGACGATCCCGGCGATCGCCAGGCATTCGATGCAGGCAATGGCGAAGATCGCCACGCCCAGCCACTGCGGATGCAACGTCAGCCAGCCTGTCAGACTGTCCAGCCATTCGCCCATGAGTCAGGTTCCTTGAAAGATCGAGAAATAATCGCGGCCTTCGATCTGGCCGCGACGCAGGGGGTTACGCGTGCAGAAGCGGGCATAGCCGGCATCCACGAAGCGATAGGGCAGGTGTTCGTCACGGCCCAGCGGAATGCCCAGGCGTGTGGTCTGCACAACGTGCGGGACAGTGGCGCCGACGTCGTCGACGAACAGGTGCTCGGTGTCGAAGCGCTGGGCGTCCCACACCGGCACTCTCAGGCCCAGGGCCTTGCACAGCAGGGTCTGCCCGGCGCACAGGCGCTCGGCCGGACGCGGCTGGCCGCTCGCATCGGGATTGTTGAGCTGCATCTGGGCGAAGGCGTTGTCGTCGGTGCAGGCGTCGAGCCAAGGGTAGGCCGACTTGATCAGCACCGCATTGCCCGGCCCCTGGGCACTGAAATTCAGCGAATCGCCACCGCGGGCGTAATACATATAGATGTGGCCGCCGTCCAGGAACAGCGCGCGGCGCTTGTGGGTATAGCCAAGCGAGGCATGGCTGCCGCGATCCGTGACGTAGTACGCCTCGGTTTCGATGATGCGCGCCGACAGCCAATAGGGACCCTGACGGTGGCGAATCACCTTGCCCAGCAACGCACGGGCCAGGGATTGCGCGTCGGTATCGAAAAAGGCGTCGGGCAACGGGTTGAACATAACGGGGTCCATTCGGTGTCGCGGTGGATGATAGCAATTGCACATCGGGCAGGCCCGTGGACATATGTTTAAAGAGGTGTTTTCGACCATCCGCCCGTCACCGCTGTTAGTGGGCGTACGTGACAGCTATAATCAGTCGCTTTCCTCTTTGCCAAGACCATAGAGACCATGACCGAGTCCGTTCTTGACTACATGACCCGCCTGGGTCGCGCCGCCCGCGAAGCCTCGCGAGTCATTGGCCGTGCCAGCGCCGCGCAGAAGAATCGCGCCCTGCAGGCGGCGGCCAGTGCCTTGGACAGCGCCCGCGCCGAACTGGTTGCCGCCAACGAGCAGGATTTGGCATCGGGTCGCGCCAATGGCCTGGACGCGGCCATGCTCGAGCGCCTGGCGCTGACCCCGGCGCGCATCGACGGCATGATCGTCGGCCTGCGCCAGGTGGCCAGCCTGCCGGACCCGGTCGGCGCGATCCGCGACATGAGCTACCGGCCTTCGGGGATCCAGGTCGGCAGGATGCGCGTGCCCCTGGGCGTGGTCGGCATCATCTACGAGTCGCGGCCCAACGTGACCATCGACGCGGCCAGCCTGTGCCTGAAGTCGGGCAACGCGACCATCCTGCGCGGCGGCTCCGAGGCCATCCACTCCAACCGCGCCATCGCCGCCTGCATCCAGCGCGGCCTGGCCGAAGCCGGCTTGCCCGCCGCCGTGGTGCAGGTGGTCGACACCACTGACCGCGCGGCGGTCGGCGCCCTTATCAGCATGCCCGAGTACGTGGACATCATCGTGCCGCGCGGCGGGCGTGGTCTGATCGAGCGTGTCAGCCGCGAGGCCAAGGTGCCGGTGATCAAGCACCTGGACGGCATCTGCCATGTGTTCGTCGACGCCGGGGCCGATCTGGCCAAGGCGCAACGCATCGCCTTCAATGCCAAGACCTACCGCTACGGCATCTGCGGGGCCATGGAAACCCTGCTGGTCGACCAGTCGGTGGCGGCCAGCTTCCTGCCGCCGATGGCCGCCCAGTTCCGCGAGAAAGGCGTCGAGCTGCGCGGTTGCCCGCGCACCCGCGACCTCATCGACGCGGTACCGGCCAGCGAAGAGGACTGGGATACCGAGTACCTGGCGGCCATCCTGTCGATCCGTGTGGTCGACGGCCTGGACCAGGCGATCGAGCACATCAACCACCACGGCTCGCACCACACCGATGCGATCGTGACCGAGCAGCAGGGCCACGCCCGGCGTTTCGTCGCCGAAGTCGACTCGGCCTCGGTGATGGTCAATGCACCGACCTGTTTCGCCGATGGCTTCGAGTATGGTCTGGGCGCCGAGATCGGCATTTCCACCGACAAGATCCACGCTCGCGGTCCAGTGGGGCTGGAAGGCCTGACCTGCGAGAAATACGTGGTGATCGGCGACGGCCAGCTGCGCGGCCAGGAGCCGGTCTGAGTTGACCGCACCGAGCCGCCCCGGTCCCCACGCTGTACACTCCCGCGCTGCGCGTCGAATCGGCGTGCTGGGCGGTACCTTCGACCCGGTGCACATCGGTCATCTGCGCGGCGCCGTGGAGGTGGTCGAGGCACTGGGTCTGGACGACCTGCGGCTGGTGCCCAGCGCGCGGCCGCCGCACCGCGACCAGCCGCAGGTATCGGCCGAGCAGCGCTTGGCCATGGTGCGTGCCGCGGTGCAGGGTCTGGCGCCCTTGAGCGTGGATGACCGCGAGCTGGGGCGTGACAAACCGTCGTACACACTCGACACCCTGGTGTCGATGCGTGCCGAGCTGGACCCGCAAGACCAGTTGCTCCTGCTGCTGGGCTGGGACGCCTTTTGTGGCCTGCCCACCTGGTACCGCTGGGAAGAACTGCTGCAGCACTGCCATATCGTCGTGTTGCAGCGACCTGATGCCGACACCGAGCTGCCCGATGCCCTGCGCAATCTGGTGGCGGCGCGTTCCATCAGCGACCCGCAAGCCCTCAAGGGGGCCTGCGGGCAGATTACTTTCGTCTGGCAGGCACCGCTCGCGGTGTCGGCCACCCAGATCCGTCAACTGCTGGCCAGCGGCAAGTCGGTGCGTTTCCTGGTGCCTGACGCTGTACTGGCCTACATCGAGGCGCACGGGCTGTACCGTGCGTCCAATTGAACTGAACGAGTTTTTTTATGAGCAATAAGCAAGCAATCCCCGCAGAAGAAATCGTCGAGCTGACCAAAGCCGCTCTGGAAGACGTCAAGGCCCAGGACATCCTGGTCATCGACGTGCGCGACAAGAACAGCATCACCGACTTCATGGTCATCGCCACCGGTACCTCCAACCGCCAGATCAGCGCCATGCGCGAGAAGGTTCGCGAACTGGTCAAGGCCAAGGGCGTCAAGCCGCTGGGCGAAGAAGGCGCGGGCGACAGCGACTGGGTCCTGCTGGACCTGGACACCGTGGTGGTGCACATGATGACCGCCGCCGCGCGCCAGTTCTACGACCTGGAACGCCTGTGGCAGGGCGCCGAGCAGAGCCGTGCCGCCAGCGCTGCGCACCATACCCCCGGCCACGAATAAGTCTGGCCATGCGTCTGCGTCTGATCGCGGTGGGTTCGCGCATGCCCAAGTGGGTGGAAGAAGGCTGGCATGAGTATGCCAAGCGTCTGCCTGCCGAGCTTGCGCTGGACCTGGTCGAAATACCGCTGAACACCCGCGGCAAGAATGCCGACGTCGCACGCTTCATCCGTCAGGAAGGCGAAGCGATGCTGGCCAAGGTCGGCCCGGGCGAGCGCATCGTCACCCTGGAAGTGCACGGCAAGCCCTGGAGCACCGAGCAGTTGGCGGTGGAGCTGGATCGCTGGCGCCTGGACTCGCGCACGGTGAACTTCATGGTCGGTGGCCCCGAGGGGCTGGCGCCGGAAGTCTGCGCCCGTGCCGAGCAGCGCTGGTCGTTGTCGCCGCTGACCTTGCCTCACCCGCTGGTACGGATACTCATCGGCGAGCAGCTGTATCGCGCCTGGACCGTACTGTCCGGGCACCCTTATCACAAATAGGCCGTAAACCAGCCGATGTCCCAGCCGATTCGCCTCAAGGACCACGAGAAAGACGCGCGCACCGTGCGCAGCCGCGTCGTGGTCGGTGCGGCGGCGATTCTGGTGCTGATCTGCGTCCTGATCGCGCGCCTGTATTTCCTGCAGGTGATCCAGTACGAGTATCACTCCACGCTGTCGGAAAACAATCGGGTGCACGTGCAGCCGATTCCGCCCACGCGCGGGCTGATCTTCGATCGCAATGGCGTGGTCGTGGCCGACAACCGGCCCAGTTTCAGCCTGAGCATGACCCGCGAGCGCTCCGGCGACTGGCGTCAGGTGCTCGACACCATCGTCGAGGTGCTGGAGCTCAGCGACGAAGACCGGCAACTGTTCGAACGGCGCATGAAACAGGGGCGCCGGCCGTTCGAGCCGGTGCCGATCCTGTTCGAGCTCAACGAAGAACAGATCGCCCGGGTCGCGGTGAACCAGTTTCGTCTGCCCGGTGTGGAAGTGGTCGCGCAGTTGGTGCGGCACTACCCGCAGGGCGCGCATTTCGCGCACTCGGTGGGCTACGTCGGACGCATCAACGAGAAGGAACTCAAGATCCTGGATCCGGTGGACTACAGCGGTACTCATCACATCGGCAAAACCGGCATCGAGCGCTTCTACGAGCCGGAACTGCACGGCACGGTGGGTTACGAGGAAGTCGAGACCAATGCTCGCGGCCGTGTGCTGCGGGTGCTCAAGCGGACCGATCCGAAACCGGGCAAGGACATCGTCCTGAGCCTGGACATCAAGCTTCAGGAAGCCGCCGAAGAAGCGTTGGGCGGTCGGCGCGGTGCCATCGTGGCGATGGACCCGCGCACCGGTGAAGTGCTGGCCATGGTCAGCCAGCCCAGTTTCGACCCCAACCTGTTCGTCACCGGCATCGGCTTCCAGGCCTACGCCGACCTGCGCGACTCGATCGACCGACCGCTGTTCAACCGTGTATTGCGCGGCCTGTATCCACCCGGTTCGACGATCAAGCCCGCAGTGGCGATCGCCGGCCTGGATTCCGGCGTGATCAACGCCGGTTCGCGGGTGTTCGACCCCGGCTTCTATCAGTTGCCCAACTACGACCACAAGTACCGCAACTGGAACCGCACCGGCGATGGCTGGGTGGACCTGGACACCGCCATCATGCGCTCCAACGACACCTATTTCTATGACTTGGCGCACAAGCTGGGCATCGACAAGCTGGACAGTTACATGGGCCAGTTCGGCATCGGCCAGAAGGTGTCCCTGGACATGTTCGAGGAGTCGCCGGGTCTGATGCCTTCGCGCGAATGGAAGCGCAAGACCCGTCGCCAAGCCTGGTTCCCCGGCGAAACGCTCATTCTGGGCATCGGCCAGGGCTACATGCAGGCTACTCCGCTGCAACTGGCCCAGGCCACAGCCCTGGTGGCCAACAAGGGCAAATGGAATCGTCCGCGGCTGGCGCGCACCATCGAGGGAGCGCCGCCGGTGGACGAAAACCCCATGCCCGACATCGTGCTGCGCAACCCCTCGGATTGGGGCAAGGTCACCCATGGCATGGAGATGGTCATGCAAGGTGCCCGCGGTACCGCGCGCAAGGCGGCCATCGGCGCCAAGTACCGCATCGCCGGCAAGTCCGGTACGGCTCAGGTCGTCGCCATTCGCCAGGGCGAAAAGTACGACCGCAGCAAGGTCCAGGAACGCCATCGCGACCATGCCCTGTTCGTCGGCTTCGCGCCTGCCGACAACCCGCGCATCGTGGTGTCGGTGATGGTCGAGAACGGGGAGTCCGGTTCAGGCGTCGCCGCGCCTGTGGTGCGGCAGATCATGGATGCCTGGCTGCTCGGCCCCGACGGCCAGTTGAAACCCGAATACGCCAGCGCCGCGGGCGCGGAGATCACCGCCCTTGAAGAGTAATTTCGACCGCATCCTCTCCAGCGAGGATGTGATGCGTCGCCGCGCGACGTTCCTGCAACGCATCCACGTCGACGGCCCCTTGCTGATCCTACTGCTGACCCTGGCGGCCGGCAGCCTGTTCGTCCTGTATTCGGCCAGCGGCAAGAACTGGGACCTGCTGATCAAGCAGGCGACCTCGTTCGGTCTGGGCCTGGTCTCGATGTTCGTGATAGCCCAGCTGGAGCCGCGCTTCATGGCGCGCTGGGTACCCCTGGCCTACGTGGCCGGGGTGATATTGCTGGTGGTGGTGGACGTGATGGGCCACAACGCCATGGGCGCCACGCGCTGGATCAACATTCCCGGGGTCATCCGCTTTCAGCCCTCCGAGTTCATGAAGATCATCATGCCGGCGACCATCGCCTGGTACCTGGCCAAGCGAACCCTGCCTCCCACGCTCAAGCACGTGGCGGCCAGCCTGGCCCTGATCGGCATTCCCTTCGTGCTGATCGTGCGTCAGCCGGACCTGGGCACGTCGCTGCTGATCCTGGCTTCGGGCGCCTTCGTGCTGTTCATGGCCGGGCTGCGCTGGCGCTGGATCCTCAGCGTGCTGGCTGCAGCCGTGCCCGTTGCCGTGGCCATGTGGTTCTTCATCATGCACGACTACCAGAAGCAGCGGATCCTGACTTTCCTCGACCCGGAGAGCGATCCGCTGGGGACCGGCTGGAACATCATCCAGTCCAAGGCGGCCATCGGCTCCGGCGGCGTGTTCGGCAAGGGCTGGCTGCTGGGCACCCAGTCGCACCTGGACTTCCTGCCGGAAAGCCATACCGACTTCATCATCGCGGTGCTGGGCGAGGAGTTCGGCCTGGTCGGTATCTGTGCGCTGCTGTTGATCTATCTGTTGTTGATCGGCCGCGGGCTGGTGATCACCGCGCAGGCCCAGACCCTGTACGGAAAGTTGCTGGCCGGCAGCCTGACCATGACTTTTTTTGTTTACGTTTTCGTCAATATCGGTATGGTCAGTGGCCTGCTGCCGGTGGTGGGGGTGCCGTTGCCATTCATTAGCTACGGCGGAACTTCGTTGGTGACCCTACTGTCAGCGTTTGGCGTTTTGATGTCGATCCACACCCATCGCAAGTGGATCGCACAGGTTTGAATAAGGTGAGCAATTGCATGCAAGTAATGCGTAGCTGGGCAGCTCGAAGCGTTCCCTGGATCGGCCTGATGGGCCTGTTGGGGTCGGCACAGCAAGCCAGCGCCGGCGACTACGGTGGCTCACCGCAGGTGACCCAGTTCATTGGTGAGATGACCCGCGACTATGGCTTCGCCAGCGACCAGTTGAACGAGGTGTTCAGGGAAGTCGAGCGCAAGCAGTCTATTCTCGACGCGATCTCGCGTCCCGCCGAACGGGTCAAGCCGTGGAGCGAGTACCGGCCGATGTTCATTACCGATGCGCGTATCGCCCGCGGCGTCGACTTCTGGCGTCAGCACGAAGCGGTACTGGCCCGTGCGGAACGCGAATACGGCGTCCCGGCGCAGGTCATCGTCGCGATCATCGGTGTCGAAACCTTCTTCGGCCGCAACACCGGCAATTATCGGGTGATCGATGCGCTGTCCACCCTGAGCTTCGATTACCCGCCGCGCGCGCCATTCTTCCGCAAGGAGCTGCGCGAGTTCCTCATGCTGGCGCGCGACGAGCAGCTCGATCCGTTGACCCTCAAGGGCTCGTACGCGGGGGCCATGGGCCTGCCGCAGTTCATGCCCAGCAGCTTCCGCGCCTATGCGGTGGATTTCGACGGCGACGGCCACATCAATATCTGGACCGACGCCGATGACGCCATCGGCAGCGTCGCCAGCTATTTCAAGGAGCATGGATGGGTCGCCGGCCAGCCAGTGGTCAGCCGAGCCAGCGTTTCCGGTCCGCAGGTCGACGATGGCTTGAGCCCGGGCATCGACCCGGTCAAGAATGTCGGGCAGTTGCGGGCGCTGGGCTGGTCGAGTCATGATGCGCTGCGCGACGACCTGCCAGTGACCGCCTTCCGCCTGCAGGGCGCCGAAGGTCCGGAATACTGGATGGGTCTGAAGAATTTCTATGCAATCACTCGCTACAACCGCAGTGTGATGTACGCCATGGCTGTGCACCAACTGTCGGAATCGCTGGTTCAAGCACGGGGCGTCAAGTAAT